>DATJDT010000116.1:0-11405 GCA_035497275.1 Pedobacter sp. | reverse complement strand
CTTCCCTGCGATATAAAACCTCAACTCACCACTTAATTTTTCAATATCTGGCCAAATCTCTTCTAAAAACCATTCCAAACCCTCCTTATTCGGCCGCCAATCCATGGCTCCTAAATGAAATAGTGTTGGGAAACTAGTTTTTGATAGGTCAACCTTATATTGCTCAAAATCTACTGCTACTGGGAAGACAGCTAATTTTGCATGACAACCGAAATGCAACATATTTTGCCTATCGGGTTCGCTAATTGCAAACACTTGGTGAAAACGATTAATTTGCTCCTTTTCATAAATCTTTAACCTTCGAGACAAAAACTCAAGATATTTTCTCCTTGGCGTAAATCGTTCTCTTGCTGCCAGGCGCTCCCAAACATCGAATTCAATATTATGCGCTCGATAAATTAATTTTGCCTTACTATTTGCTTTAACTAAATCCAAATATGGCACGACAAATAATCCCTCAAATTGGATAATATCAAATTCATTCTCACGCAGTAAATTCTCTAATATCCTAGCCGCATCATCATCATAAAACCGAGATACATTATAAGATTGATTTGAGAAAATGTTAAAAAAGGCACCCCAGATATTTACTTCAGTGTCTATATGGTAAGAATGAAAGTTAATCTGTTCAAATACCGGATCGTAGATATCATCAACATCTACTTTATGTTTGCTTACATTGAGGCTAAACAGCGAGATTTCTACGCCTTGGTTTAACAAGCCCTTTATTGTGTTATATACAACAATAGGATAACCGCTATTGGGCGGAAAAGGAACTCGGTTGGTTAGAATTAAAGCTTTCACTAAGGCTGAAATTACAAAATATCAATCTTATTCAAAAGAAATTGTAAGTTGTGGGTCGCTCACGTTAAAAGTTTTACGATGAAATGGCGATAAGCCCATCTCGATAACGGCTGTTCTATGAGCAATTGTTGGATATCCTTTATTTTGTTGCCAATTATATTGTGGATAGTCGGCACCGATTGTTTCCATAAATTGATCTCGATGCGTTTTGGCTAAGATAGAGGCGGCAGCAATATTTAAATATTTGCCATCACCTTTAACAATACAAGTATGTGGTATTTGAGCGTATGCTTTAAACCTGTTTCCATCAATAACTAAGTAACCAGGTTGTACAAGCAATTTTTCTATAGCTCGATGCATTGCTAAAAAAGACGCATTTAAAATATTAATACGATCTATTTCTTCGTGATCAACTGAGGCAACTGCCCATGAAAGGGCTTCTCTTTCTATAATAGGTCTTAACTTCTCTCTTTGTAGATGATTTAATTGCTTCGAATCATTTAAGCCTTCCAAATAAAAGTCTTTTGGTAAAATTACTGCAGCTGCGAAAACTGGACCAGCTAAACAACCTCTGCCTGCTTCATCGCATCCCGCTTCTACATGAATTTCCTGATAACAATTTAATAACATGCCATAAAATTATCAATTCTTAAGCAGATTTAGCTATCAAAACCGTTCTTAATTGCATAAACAGCTAGACCTACTCGAGATTTTAAACCTAATTTTTCAAATAAACTGTCTCGATAAGCCTCAACTGTTCGATGACTGCAAAACATCTGATCGGCTATTTCTTTATAGCTCATCTCTGTTACAGTATAACGTAAAAAATCCTTTTCTCGTTCGGTAAAGTGAATTTTTTCTTCGGAAGCGCCCTCTCCGTTGCTAATGCTCGAAAATACTTTATTCGCAGCCCAGTCGGGATAGTAAAAACCTAGTTTTATAAGGCTGTTCAATGCATTTTCTAATTCAACTGGATGTACATTTTTAAGTAAGTAGCCCTTTGCGCCGCACTTAACCATTTTAATTAAACTCTGTTCGTCATCTTGCATGCTCAATGCCATTACAAGTACATCTGGGTGATTTTCTTTAAGCCATTTAGCCGTTTCGAAACCATCCATAATAGGCATGCTAATATCTAATAATACAATATCAGGTACATTATTCTTGTGGTTACACTTATCTTGCAATTCCTTCCCATTTTCACATTCATACAATACTTCAAATTGGCTAAAATTCGCCAAAATACTTCCTATTGCTTTTGCAATTAAAATATGATCATCTACAATTACAATACTATGTTTCATTCTGATAGGGAGATTTGTACAGTTAATTGAGTGCCCTCACCTTTCTTACTTTCCAACAAATAACTGCCACCAATTAATTCAATTCTTTTTTTCATATTTACCAAGCCAATGCCTTTATCTTTTACGCTTAATACGTCAAAGCCAATCCCATCATCGGTTAATATAATCTTTAAATAATCTTCAACCCTTACAGCCGAGATACCTAAGGTTTTACAATTTGCATATTTCATGCTATTTTGCAGAAACTCTTGTGTAACTCTAACTATCACACTTTTCGTTTGATAAGGTAAGGTCATTTCTTCGAGAGCAATAGCTAAATTAAGCTTATATTTCTTCAATTCCTCTATTCTTACAAATTCTTGCCTTAAAAGATCACTGATATTCCCTTTTTCAATAGTGTTATCAGTTAGGGATTTAGAAAGGTGGCGAAGTTCAGCCAACGATTGATTAATAATTTCGCCAATGTTTTCAATTTTTTCGTTTATGTTGGGCGCCTTATTTTCAAAAGCCAATTGTTGGGTGTATAAACTTGCTAAAGTTAACTTTTGTCCTACATTATCATGTATTTCGCGACCAATGTGCTGCATGGTTTGCGATTGAATTTCTACTTCTGTAGAAAGGAGTTCCTTTTGATGTATAATTTGTTGTTGCGCTAACCGAGCTTGATTTTCTCGCTTTTTATTCTTGTACTGCACTACAAAAGTGATAGCCGCAGCAATAAATGCCAATAAAAAAACATTAAATACAATAATAACTAATGTGTATTCGGTTTCCCCCATATAAAAGCTGCTATAAACAATAAATACATAACATGATTAGCGATCATAAAAAAAATATAATAATTAGCCCAGAGGTTTAAATTTTTTAAAATGAGACCATAAAATGAGAAAAAAGGGAGTGTTCCAATGTAAAATATCATAATTCCAATATTGATATAGAACATGAAATTCTCTCTAAACAACAGTATTTTTTCTGATTTGATCTGTTTCAATATTTCAAGAAAAACGAGCAGCATCAAGATTACATTTCCAACGGTGTAACTTAAGGAGTATACAATATTCTGTTTTGCAAATAGGGTAAAATATGGCAAAAATGAAATGCAGTAGATCAATGTACATATCCAAAACAATTTATTGTTTTTTAGCGATTTAACTGCATACAGCCAATAAAAGAACAAGAACTGAATAGGTATTCCAAAAAAATCGTACAGATGGATTTTATAGTTAGGATAGCTTTTTAAGCCCCATTTACTAAGGGCTTCCACTAAAAAAATAGTGCAGAGATAAACAATAAACCACCGCCAGTAACTATTTTTAAGCTTAGGCCAATACCATAGCGCTATTAAAGCTGTCAAAAGTTGAAGCCAAATTAAGGTTTCAGCTAGTAAAGCCTGAAAGTCATCCATAGTGTTTAAAATGCTTCTCCCTCTGTGCTTTTTGGTGGAATAAGTTGTCCGTGATTTAACCCAATTACCTCAGTTGTATCAGTAACTCTAAAGAGTTGCATTCCAGTTTTCAACCTTCTTGGAAAACCTTGGTAAGTCTCCTTATCGTATGGATTAAAATCTGCAAAGATTCCTTTGTCATTTTTGATTACTGGAATCATTATTAAAGTGTGTTTCCGCTCGTACTGTTTTGTTATCTCGTCACCAAGCAAGTTTCCTAAATTTTCATAGCCAGGCTCATTCCATTTTGATACTAAAGGATAAGCAGCATAATACATCCTTATTGCTAACTTAGGATCAGATTTGGGTTCCACTTGTTTTACTCCCTTCTCAATATCATTGATGAATTTCTTTAGTGTATCGAGGTCAAATAAAATAGAATGCGAGTCGTCTTTAACGCCATTCTTTGGAGCATCTTCAATAGACACCAATTGTGTATTTCTATAATTGTCAACCATTTCTTGAACTAAGCTCATCCTTAGTTTGCTCGGTCCTGCACCATTGCCTCTACCTTTCAGTGATGCATCTTCTTCCAAATTAGTATCTACTTCCTTTTTTACTGGTGGATATTTGTATGCATAAACACCAAATGCGATAATTAGAACGCCTATTATCAAGACTAAGTACTTCTTTTCCATGAGTTTATTTAGGTTAATTTGATTAAATATACTTTTTACTTTACAAAGAAACTACCCTTCACAGAAAAAATTACAGTTAAAACCCCATTTCTATATCCGTTAAACGACGGTAAAATTTACCGTTGATACACCAGTATAACTTTAGTTATTACCACAACAAAAATTTTAAAAACAGTATGCAAATTTGTTTCAACACAAACAACAAACATAAACTGCTAATTTTCAATTAACTAAAAAGAAAACCAACAATGAATAGACATTTCAAGAAAATTCGGGACTTTATAAACTCCATCCAACTAAAGATTGAATTTTGCAAATCTATTCTCCATAAGTTATAATAAAAATTTACACACAAGTCTACCTATAAAATTTGGTGTTAGTTACCTGTCCTACTAGTTAGGCAGGTAATTTTTTTTGCAAAAAAAATAAATAAAAATAATTTACAATAGCTGTAGCGTTTTTAACCTTTGCATCGTTTACTAAATTATATCGCACCTAATCCGCGAAAAATTTAACTCTAAAGCAACCTCCTATTCTCTGGAACGAGTAGGAGGTTTTTCATTTCCCATCATTAAACACTTGTGTTACTTCCTTTTACATCAAAGGCATCCCTTAATCCGATGGCAAGCAAATTAAATGCATAAACTGTTAGCATAATGGCCAAGCCTGGTAAAACTGCTAGATATGCGGCATCCATAATAATATAAGCGTAATGTTCCTTAATCATGCTTCCCCAACTTGGCATTGGAGGCTGGGCACCAAATCCTAAAAAGCTTAAACCTGTTTCTAATAATATTGCTGAAGCAAAATTTGCAGATGCAACAACTAGAATGGGTCCGGCTATATTTGGCAAGATATGTTTAACAATAGTTCTCCGTGTCGAGAAACCCAAAGCTTTTGCTGCTTCAACAAATTCAACCTCTTTCAATGCCATTACTTGTCCGCGCACCAAACGTGAAACATCAACCCAGGTAGAAAGTCCTACAGCAATAAATATTTGCCAAAAACCTTTGCCAAGTGCAAATGAAATAGCGATTACAAGTAACAATGAGGGTAAAGCCCAAATCACATTCATAAACCAGCTGATGAAGGCATCTGTCTTACCTCCAAAATACCCTGCAATGGCCCCCAAACTTACACCAATGAACAAAGAAATTAATACGGCCATTAATCCAACCGAAAGTGACACCCGAATGCCAAGAATAAGTCGACTCAACAAATCTCTTCCATACATGTCGGTCCCTAAATAAAAAGTTTGCTTATATAAATAGTTTCTTTCAAAATTTAATTGACCTTCTTTATTTAACGTGCATGAATTACATAACTCTTTAATTTGGTATGAAGTCTCCTCTGCTATTTCATCATCACCAATATATTCGCGAACAAAAATCTGGCCTTCTTTAAACCTAAATGCTGTAATAGGCACACTCTTTATACTAGCCTCTTGACCATACATCATTTTCTCCAAAAGATTAACTTCTTTAACGTTTTTATTTTGGCTAATGATGAGGAAGTCGAAAGTTCGGAATGGCTTCTTATTGCTCAACTGAAGATGCATGGTATTCGCATACGGCGTTTGGTCGGGTGTAATTAAATATCCCAAAATCCCCATCAGCATTAATAGTAATATGAAAATTAATCCTCCAAATGCTAATTTGTTACGTTTAAACTTGTTCCATATCTTTTTTGAAGGGCTATTCGTATTCATCTAATTTTATTTTACCATTCGGTCTTTCCAGTTATATTTGCCAGAATTCCCTGCAATGCCAATATACACCATATAAATAATATGTAAGATGCTTATTAGTGGGAGTAAAACTAATAATTGTTTTCTTTTAAAGAAACTCGTAACTCCAATTAAAAAAAACAGTTCGATGAGCAGCTTTAGCGCCAGCTGGTAGATAAAAACCTCAAGAAGAGGATGAAAAAAAAAGGCCAATATGGCATTTGCGATAATACTCAAATTAAATAACCAAACTGTGAGGCCCAGTAGTACAATTCCCTTATTTTTATATCGAGTGCTTTTCGATGCCCACCTTTTTCGTTGTTCTATAAACCCATTGAGCGTTTGTTTCGCATAGGTATAAACAATCGCATCCTGATTTTTCAAAAAGCCTATCTTATTTCCAAACATTGCCGCTATTTTATGCAACAGTAGCTCGTCATCGCCAGATGCAAGGTCATCAATTCCCTTAAAGCCACCTACAGCATAAAAAGCTTCGCGTTCATAAGCCAAATTGGCCCCATTACAGGTGCTTGGGTTATTATTACCTATAGTTGAAGCGCCTAAACCAATAAGATAGGAAAATTCTAAAGTCTGACATCTTTCAAAAAGATTTTTCTCATCACAATAAGCCACTGGTGAAGAAATCATTTTAAAATCGTGTTCTTCATAAAAACTAACTATTGTTTTAAGCCAATTAGGTCCCATCTTACAATCAGCATCTGTAGTAATAATCAAATCCCCCTTGGCCTGACCAATTGCCCTTTGAATGGCCATTTTCTTATAGGAGTTTAATGCGCGATCTTCGTTTAGATTAATTAACGTTACCCCATTTTTTGAAAAAGATGTTACAACAGCTGCAGTATTGTCTATTGAATGATCATTAATAATGATTATCTCAAAGAGTTCTTTCGGGTAGTTCTGCGCTAATAGATCCTCAATTGTTTTTCCAATATGCTTCTCTTCATTTCTGGCAGCCACTAAAATAGAAACCCTAGTTTTAGCGCTTGGTCTAATGTCTTTATATACAATTATCTTATACCAACCTCTTATAAATGTAACTACTACAGTTACGTAAACAAGTGTTAAGAAAATTGATAAATAACTAGCTATGCTTATTGCTTCCAAAGAAATTAAGTTTAAAAACAAAGTAAGCGCCTAAGATAGCAGGAATAATAATATTAATGAACCAAATACTCGCGATACATGCTACAACTGCGGCACTTTGATTAGTTACGAATTTAAAAAAGAACAACGCAGTAACACTTCTAATGCCAATATCCAACAAATCTAAAGACGGCAATGAAGATTGGACAAAAAACAAAATGCTTACAAGCATTAAAATATTTAAATAGCTAATTCCCGGTACTAGCCAGTAAAACATGATAAAATATTCGGTGCTAAACACAAGATATCGAGCTAAGCAAAAAAGGAGGATTTTAAATAATTCTATCTTTTTATACCTCGCTAATATAGTATAGAATTTTTTGTACTTACGTGTATATTTAATTGAAAGTAGTAGCGTATTAAGCCATTTGATATTAAAATAAAATAGAAGAAAAAATAAGCAAAAAACAGCGGTTATTGCGAACACTGCCAAACATAAACGATAATCAAGTAGATTGAACTTAAAAATAAATATACTAAGAGCAATCGCACCAAATACATTGGTCACCACCATTTGCCTTATATTTCCGACAGCCATGGCTACTACGCCAACAATTCTTCTTTTCGGCGACAAAAAGAACACTCTCCCGCCATATTCACCCACTCTATTAGGTGTAAAAATTGCCAATGTTAATCCGCAAAACACCGATTCAATGGCCTTCCATAAACTAATAGATTCCACTGGTTTTATTAGCCGTTTCCATTTAATAGCTTCAATACCCCAATTAAGGAGCATTAAAATCATCACAAAAGAAACTACATACCAAATTTCACTTTTAGGCAGTGTTTCTAATAAGGCAATAAACTTTTTAAGGTCGTTATTGGATGTTAGTTTGGTATAAATAAACCAAAATGCAAAAACTACAATCGCAATTTTAAGGGAAATAGAAAATAGTTTTTTTGATTGAAGTGTCAACTTTTTGCTTTTTGTATGTGCAAATATGCTTAATATTGTTGTATGTTGGTTGAAAAAAAGGAACGTATAATTATGGGTATCGACCCGGGTACTGCGATTATGGGTTATGGGATTATTTTAGAAAAAGGGAACAAAATTGAGCTCGTTAGCATGGGCATTGTTAAAATGGGACATTTAGATGATCACTTCTTAAAACTACAGCGGATTTTTGAAAAAACCATTGGCTTAATAGAAGAATATAAACCTGATGTACTAGCCATTGAGGCTCCATTTTATGGAAAAAACATACAAGTAATGCTTAAATTAGGCAGGGCCCAGGGAATTGCCATGGCCGCTGCGCTTTCAAGAAATATTTCAGTTACAGAATATGCACCCCGTAAGATAAAACAATCTATTACAGGAAAAGGTACGGCAAGTAAAGAGCAGGTAGCGGCGATGTTGCAGCGTTTATTAAAGTTTAACGAAACCCCTGAGTTTCTAGATGCAACAGATGGCTTAGCAGTTGCCGTTTGTCATTCATTCCAAAGAATTAACACCACAAGTACTGCTAAGTCTTATTCTGGCTGGGAAGCTTTTGCACAAGATAATAAGAAGCGGATTAAAGGCTAAGGAGCTTGTAAACAAAAAATCCATCCCGATAAATCGAGATGGATTTTCGAAATAAGTGCTGCCAACCTAACTATTTACTTTTCTTTTCAAATAATATTTAATAGCTATAAATATTAAGATCCCAAATGCAGCCAGCATCCATAAATGCGAAATTGCAAGAATAAACTCTTTAAAGTAAGTCCAGCCATCAACTAAATTTAAGCCTAGACGCTGAAAAAACCCAGGACGATAATTATATAGATTATCATTCCCTACGATTAATGTGCTTATGGTATTATCTTGATAGAAATTTAACGTGATTGTACTGAACCTCACGCTATTATCGATATTCATGTTTTCAATTTTCTTGTCTACATAATCATCTTTGATGTATAGGGAGCTCTCAATGTTATTACCTTTTCCTTTTGCAGTTTTGCTAATGGCACTTAATGCATCAGCTCTGTTTTGCGCCTTTAACTTATTTGCTAGATAAACGATGCTTTGATCGTCCATTTTTAAAGCTTGATGATCTACAAAAACTGCCAATCTTGCCACAGTATTTGTAAATTCATCTAATTTTTCTGATGGGATTTTCACTACTAGTAACCCCTCCTTTCGGTAGGAAGTAATTTCCTTTAATGAGTCACTGCTATATTTAACTTTATCACTTTCTTGAATTGTGCTATTGATAGAAAATTCGGTAACCGTACCGCCTTGACGTTTAATTGTTTCACTGAGTTGTTCTTTAGTCTGCTGAACATCTTTAACTCTAAAACGCATATCCGCAGTTTTAATAATCTTAGATGTGGCAGTAGTGTCTGCAACGCTTGCGGCATCGACTTGCTCTACACTATTTAAACTTTCTGAACTTACATAATTTTTTCGGTCTGAATTGCAGCCAAAAACGGTGATAATAATGGCGATACCTAACAAATACTTTTTCATGAATTTAAGGTTGTTGAACTCCGATGAACATAATATATCCATAGCAGTTTTAGGTTAATAAATAAATTACTGTTTTTGTACCGGCCGGTATGCTTAATGCCAATTGCCTGGAGAAGTAACCTTAAAAAAACACATGTAACAGAAATATTGCCAAACAAAAAATCCATCCCGATAAGTCGAGATGGATTTTCAATATAAAATAAAGTAAAATTATTTCGCGTCTAAAATTTTAAAAACTCCTTTGCAGGCTACGATTGAGCCAATTAATAACACAACCCATGAGGCAATAGAAAGTGCAGTTGAATCAAAAGCAAAACGTGCATATACGCCAACAATGCCTATAAGTACGCCCCATAAAATTAGTGTGTAATGTGATGTATTATTAGCAATTTTCATGCTTTTTTCTCTTTCTTCTGATTGACTCATGATTTCTTTATGTTTAATGGTTACAAAAATAATATTTATTCGCTAATTATTGCATAAAATTAAGTTCTTTACAAAAAAATACACCGAGATATAAATCGCTTAATAACTTTTTAAAGCTTCCAACCGCTGTTTCCCTTTATCGGCCTCATTTAACTTCTCTCCTTTATATAAAGGCTTTTCCCAGTCGCCATACATCGGGTTTGGCAATACAATAAACTTAGTCCCAAATAAATGCTGAGCGCCATCAACTTGCTCCTTCGTGTTCTTTCCTTCCCGATAAAAAACATTGGAAAAATCACTCAAATTATCTCCACAGAGTAAAAGCACATTATATTTTTCCAAAACCTTTTGGCGGCGTGCTTCCTTATCGGATGTGGTAGTTTTCACCAATAAATGAGCATCATCAGCATTAGGAAAACCAAGTTTTTGTAAATTTTTTAATGTAACCGCATATTCCACCTCGTCTCTGTTTGTAACATAAAAGGTTTCTACCTTTTTACTTGCGGCAAATTTCAAAAAAGCTAAAGCGCCTGGAACCGTATCAGCATTGATTAGATTAGTCCACTTATACCAATCTTCCTGCACAAAACTTACTCCTTTTTTAATTTCATGTCCCTGAAAAGGAGAATTATCTAATACTGTTTCATCAACATCTACAATTACACAATTAGGCTTGCCGTTCGCTTGTTCCCACAAAGCTTCTTTTAAAGATAGTTTAGCAAAATTATAAGCCTGAAATGCAAGAGCTCGGTACTCACCGCTGGTTTGTTGCCAAAGCACTGCATTTGTAAAATCTCTTGCTGGAGTTAGCGCTTGCGCAAAACCAAAAATCGGGAGAGCGATCAGTATCCAAATAAATGTGTATCTTTTCATAAACACAAAGTTGCATAAAAAAACCCTTATCATTTAAGATAAGGGTTGATATTTTTAGGATGAAGAAATATTATCCATTAAGTGCTGCTGCTCCACTAACAATCTCTGTTAACTCTGTAGTAATAGCCGCTTGACGCGCTTGGTTATAAGCTAACTTCAATGCCTTTAATAAATCACCAGCATTTTCTGTTGCTTTATCCATCGAAGTCATACGTGCACCATGCTCTGAAGCATGAGAATCTAATACCGCTTTATACAATTGTGTTTTAATTGATTTAGGAATTAATTCTTTAACGATCTCTTCTTGATTTGGCTCTAAAATGTATTCTACATTTGTTGATTTAACTTCAGTATTCGCTGCTGCTTTTGGTAAAGGCAATAATTGCTCGCTTGTTAAAATCTGAACAGCTGCATTCTTAAATTGATTGTAAACTACTTCAACTCTATCAAAATCACCTTGTTCAAAGCCAGCCATAATAGCCTCGGTAATTTTTGTTACGTTTTCAAAAGTTAGCGCTGCATATACTTCGTTATTGTTACCAATAACTTTGTAATTACGCTTCTCATAGAAATCTTG
>DATJDT010000115.1:0-2587 GCA_035497275.1 Pedobacter sp. | reverse complement strand
CCCTGCCAACTCATACAAAGCCGAAGCAGTAATCGCAGCAGCTGAGGCGTCTCTAGAAACATTTGGAATTTTTGGATCATTATAATCCCAATATGGAATGCCGTCATCGGGGGTTACTTTGCTATTTAAAATAAAACCTGCAATCCCATCAGCCTGTGCTAAATAAATAGGATTTTTGGTATAACGATAACATAAGGTATAACCATATAAACCCCATGCCTGTCCGCGTGCCCAAGCTGATTCATTCGAATAACCTTGCGCAGTTAATTTATTGCGTACATTTCCCGTTTCAATATCATAGTCAATTACATGCCATGAACTAAAATCTGGCCTGAAATGATTTTTCATGGTCGTATTAGCATGGGTAACGGCAAGCTTACAAAAAGACGAATCGCCTGTAAGCTTGGTAGCTTCGAATAGCAACTCCAAGTTCATCATGTTATCAATAATTACCGGATACTTCCATTTATCGCCGTTGTGATCCCATGATTTAATTACGCCAGCTTTAGCATTAAATCGTGTAGACAATGATTTTGCTGCCTGAATAATAATTGGTTTATAAGCCTCTTCTTTTGCAATGCGATACCCATTGCCAAATGGACCATAAATCATAAAACCTAAATCGTGCGTACTGGTATTAAATTGTTCCTTTTTAATATCTTCTGTATATTTCTTCGCTAAGTTTAACCATTTTTGATCTTTGGTATAAGCGTAGAAATACCATAAAGTTGAAGAAAAAAAACCACTGGTCCAGTCTCTCGAGTTTACCATTTTAAATTGGCCGTTCTCTACTGTTCGTGGCGAAACCTCATTAGGTTTAACCGCTCTTGCCGAATCAACGTTTTTAACAAGGATATCAGTTTGTTTCATGGCAGCCGCCATTGCCTTTTTAACCTCTACCTTTTGTGCCTGGGCAGAACCAGCCAACACCAATAACAGTGCTATTAAATTAATTTTCTTCATCATCTTTTATTTATCATTCATCCAGATCAACGCATGTCTAACCGGTAAATTTCTTATTACCTCGTCATTTGCTGGTTTCAATTCTAATCTTTTCCAGGTATCAAACCAGCTTTGGTTTTTAAAAGTATGGGCCCCGAACAACAAAAAGGGTTGTGCAACAGGCCAATTCTCCCAAAACATTACATCAGGCTTCAATGTCCATTTACTTTTATCAGCTATAAAGGGATATAAATAACTAATTCCCTTTTTTATTGATTTACCATCGGCAGTTTCATAATCCCACAAATTATCATTTTTAACTGAAAGTATTTGGCAAATCATGGTCATCGCATCCAAATTAAATATAGCATAGCCATATGGCTTTGTGCGTGCCATTTCTAATGGAAAACTGCCATCAACTTCCATCTGCTTTGGCAACAATACATTTTTATAACGCCATCTTAGCGAATCTAGCATTGGCTGATCGTTGCATAATTTAGCAAATGAGGCAACTTGCATTACCCAACAGGTACTATGGTTATTTTTAGCCAGTTTTTCGGCTACTCCATTTTTGCTGGTGTTGAGCCACAATATATAGTCGGCAAACCACTTCTTAGTAGTTAACAATACGTTCTTATCAAATGATTTTGCCTTCTGCATAACCAAAATTCCTTGTGCTACTTCCATTAGGTGAATGGTATCAATAATACCCCAGCTTCTACCGGTAGCAGCCCCAATTACGGCTTGGGCAAAGGATAAATTAGGATTCATCAAAGTTTCTGCATCAACAAACCAAGCTTTAATATGCGTTAGGGCTTGCTTAACATATTTTTCATCGCCGGTAAGTTGATAAGCTGAGGCCAGAGCTCCAATAATAGTACTCAACCTGATCATCGCCTTGCGGTGCGCTACAAAGTTGTTAGGATTAGATTCGCCATCACGATTGATATATGGCCCTTCGGGCTTTGCGGGATTTGGCCAGAAATAATCAGCCTGGGAAAAGAAATCGTGCTTTCCACCAGTACTTAAAGGCGAACTAGCTGCCGTTACCGTAACAGGTTCTTGCAACATGGCCCATGCTGCTTCGGCTAAAATTTGGTTCTTAAGAACAACTACAGCTTGCTTTTTAATAGCCTCTTGTGCAAAAATTGCAAGGCTAAACAAACTCAAAATAAAGGTTATTGTTATTTTTTTCATATTATTTTAATTAGACTTACGAAGTTGCTGTGAGCTATTTCCTTCTAAGTCGCGAGGCAATTAAACTTACGAAGTTACCATGCACCTGGCTATGCTAACTTCATAAGTTATTGCTTTCCTATGCATCAAGCTATTCTAAACTCGTTGGTTTAAACTCAAAAAACGCTGTTGGAATCCCTTTGGATTGAACAGCTACTACATTTTTAACTCCATTTGTTTTTACTTTAATCATTGCCCTACCATTGTACATTTGCACTTTAGCCGAACCAATTGAGGTTCCTTGATCACGGATCAGCTCGCCATCACCTACCAAAGAGAAAGAAACCTGATTGATCGCATCTAAGCATTGAACATGATTGGCATCAAACATTTTAACTGCTAACGTAGCTATTCCATCCTTTTCGTCGATCTTCTCCAAAATCATTTTTGCAGGCTTAGTCCATTTAGC
>DATJDT010000114.1:0-2747 GCA_035497275.1 Pedobacter sp. | reverse complement strand
GCTGCCAGTACCGAAACACCCATCAACGAAAACTCCGTAGTATGATCTAAACTTAGCTCATGCTGTGCAATTCCCGCTCCAGCTAACCAATGTGCTAACCATTCATTTCCTCCAAAAACATGAGGAATATTGATCAGCCCTCCGATAGCAGCTAAAATCGCTAACACAATTAAAGGAAACGTCATTGTTTTAGGAGATTCATGAATGTGATTCTCTGCATGGTGAGTTCCACGATACTTTCCAAAAAAAGTTAAATACATCATTCTGAACATATAAAAAGCTGTTAAGAATGCTGTAAATAAACCTATTGCCCATAATGCTTTATTGTGTTCAAAAGCATGTGCTAAGATCTCGTCTTTAGAGAAAAATCCTGAAAATGGTGGTAAACCTGCAATTGCAATCGTCCCAATCATCATCGTAGCAAAAGTAATTTTGAGTTTTGATTTTAAGCCACCCATGTGACGCATATCTTGCTCATGATGCATCGCATGGATAACAGAACCTGCACCTAAAAACAATAATGCCTTAAAGAATGCATGGGTTAATACATGAAAAAATGATCCTGTATAAGCTCCGACACCTAGGCCTAAAAACATATAACCAAGTTGAGATACAGTTGAATAGGCTAATACTTTTTTAATATCTGTTTGTGTTAGGGCAATGATTGCTGCGATTAAAGCTGTTGCAGTACCGATAATTGCAATAACATCCTGCGTATGAGGAGCTAAATCAAATAATATACTTGAACGGGCAATCATATAAATCCCCGCTGTAACCATCGTTGCAGCATGTATCAATGCAGAAACAGGAGTTGGACCAGCCATGGCATCGGGCAACCAGGTAAATAGCGGAAGTTGTGCAGACTTACCGCAAGCACCAATAAATAGCAACAGTGTTATGAAGGTAATTGTAGCTGTACCAGACATCATGCCTGCCGCTTGCGGAAATACCTTTGCGAACTCTACACTACCAAAGGTGATAAAAATCAAAAACACTCCTAAAAGGAAACCTAAATCTCCAATCCTATTCATCACAAAGGCTTTTTTTGCTGCACTAGCATAGCTGCTATTCGTATACCAGAAACCAATCAACAAATAAGAGCATAAGCCTACACCTTCCCAGCCAATAAACATCACAATGTAGTTTGATCCCAAAACCAAAATCAACATAAAGAAAATAAACAGGTTTAAATAACTGAAAAACTTCCCAAAGCCAGCATCCTCATGCATATAGCCAACGGAATAAATGTGGATTAAGAAACCCACTCCAGTGATGATCAATAACATGATCGAGCTTAGCGGATCATATAAAAAAGAAAGTGGAATATGTAAATTACCCGCACTAATCCAGTCGAACAGATCAACTGTAAATTGCTTTTGAGTACCAGCGCCCAATTCGAAAAATAAGGCAACGCTTAATGCAAAAGAAGCTAAAATAACACCACTCCCAATTATACCGATCAGGCTCTTACTTAATGTATTTCTGCCTAGGCCATTAATTACAAAGCCTAAAAGCGGAAGTAAAGGAATTAACCAAAGTAAACTATTTATCATCTTCTATATACTTACCACTTAAGGCGATTTAAAACATTAATATCTATCGATTGTGTATTTCTGTAAACCATTACGATAATACTTAAGCCAACAGCCACCTCAGCTGCCGCTAAAGCCATAATAAAAAATACAAAAACTTGTCCCGAAGGGTCATTATGATGTACTGAAAACGCTGTCAACAATAAATTAACTGCATTAAGCATTAATTCTACCGACATAAAAATCACAATTGCATTTCTTCTAGTTAAAACGCCAATTACACCAATGGTGAATATGATAGCGCTTAGCCAGATGTAGTGATTTAGTGGAACCGCTTGCAAAGTTTGCGTTAAATTATCCATTTGCTTTTTCCTCCTTTTTTGTTAATAATACTGCACCAACCATAGCTGTAAGT
This sequence comes from Pedobacter sp., assembly GCA_035497275.1. GTDB lineage: Bacteria > Bacteroidota > Bacteroidia > Sphingobacteriales > Sphingobacteriaceae > Pedobacter. Next base: position 800 of record DATJDT010000114.1, on the reverse strand, counting down.
AGCAAAATCGACGACAATTCAAACGGTAACATAAATGGTCCGAATAATTCTTTACCTAAATTTTTAACCAATCCTAGATTAGGGTTTTGCAAAACTAAAGGAGTATTAATTGAAACAGCTTTCAGTGAGCCAACTAGCGTTACTATTAAGCAGCCTCCAGCAATTACACCAAGTATTTTAACCAGATTGGTTTTATTAGGTTCGTTTTCCTTGTTTAAGTTTAATAACATGAGCACGAACAGGAACAATACCATAATGGCTCCCATGTACACAATAAAATTAACCACGGCTAAGAACTGGGCGTTTAAAAGCACATAATGCACGGTAAAAGTGAAAAAGGTAAGGATCAGATATAAAACGCTATGGATAGGGTTCTTCGAAAAGATAACCATCAGCGAAAAAATGATGCTTAGTGTTGCTACAAAATAGAATACTGATGTACCCATTAATTTATTGTTTTAGTTTAGTCTCATCATCGCGAGGCCTGAAGCCTACGTCATTGTGAGGTACGAAGCAATCTTATTCGTTAAGTCTATTGCTTTAGGATTGCTTCGTTCCTCGCAATGACGCTTATTTACTATTTAACCTCCAAAGGAGCCTCTACCAATTTATCTTTGCCGTAAATAAAATCCTTACGTAAATAATCAGATGGCACAATTGGTCCATCTAAATAAATCGCTTCTTTAGGGCAGGCTTCTTCACAAAGGCCACAAAAAATACAACGCAACATATTAATTTCATACACTGCAGCATATTTTTCTTCACGGTATAAATCTTTCTCCTCTGGTTTACGTTCTGCC
>DATJDT010000113.1:0-23118 GCA_035497275.1 Pedobacter sp. | reverse complement strand
TAGAAATCTTGAGATTTTTTACCAATCGCAACAATACTTACATTACCCTTTTTAAGCTGCTCGCTATATTTTTCAGCAATTAAATTATTCGCAGTTTTAATTACATTCATGTTGAAGGCTCCTGCCAAACCACGATTTGATGATACTACTACGATCAACACTTTATTTGGTTCACGCTCCTCAATAAATGGAGAAGAACCACCTTCTAAACTTGCTGAAAGGTTACCTAAAATTTCTTTTAGTTTAGTAGCATACGGACGTAATTGAACAATAGCATTTGTAGCACGTTTCAACTTCGCAGCCGACACCATTTTCATGGCCTTGGTTATCTGCTGGGTAGATTGCACTGACGCTATACGAATTCTTACTTCTTTTAAATTAGCCATTTTCTTTTAGTATCAAGCACTTAACTACTTAGTATTTAGATAAACTCCGTCTAAATACTAAGTACTATATACTTTTGTCTAAATTAATATTTACTTGAAATTTCATTTGCAACAGTTTCCAAAACCGCAGTAGCATCATCTAATTTACCAGCTTTTAATGCTGCTAAAGCTTCAGGATGACGCATTTCTAACGCTTGTAAAAACTCAACTTCAAACTCTTTCACTTTATTTACAGGAACCGAACGCATTAAGTTTTTAGTACCTAAATAAACGATCGCTACTTGTTTCTCAACAGTAAATGGAGAGAACTGCGCTTGCTTCAACATCTCTACGTTACGTGCACCTTTATCTAATACCGATTTCGTAGCTGCATCTAAATCAGATCCGAATTTAGAGAATGCCTCTAACTCACGGTATTGAGCTTGATCCAATTTTAACGTACCAGCAACTTTCTTCATTGATTTGATTTGAGCATTACCACCTACACGTGATACCGAGATACCTACGTTAATTGCAGGACGGATACCAGAGTTAAATAAATTCGACTCCAAGAAAATCTGTCCATCAGTAATCGAAATTACGTTAGTTGGAATATAGGCAGAAACGTCACCCGCTTGAGTTTCGATAATAGGCAATGCAGTTAATGAACCACCACCTTTAACGATTGCTCTAAGCGATTCTGGTAAATCGTTCATGTTTTTAGCAATCTCATCGTTAGCGTTGATTTTCGCAGCACGCTCTAATAAACGGCTGTGTAGGTAAAACACGTCACCTGGATAAGCCTCACGGCCCGGTGGACGACGTAATAATAAGGAAACCTCACGGTAAGCAACTGCTTGTTTAGATAAATCATCATAAACAATTAAAGCTGGTCTACCAGTATCACGGAAAAATTCACCAATTGCAGCACCTGCAAATGGAGCATAAAACTGTAATGGAGCAGGTTCAGCAGCCGAAGCAGCAACAACTACAGTATAAGCCATTGCACCGTTTTCTTCTAAAGTACGTACAACGTTTGCAACTGTACTTGCTTTTTGACCACAAGCTACATATATACAGAACACAGGATTTCCTGCTTCGTAAAATTCTTTTTGATTGATGATAGTATCGATACAAACAGCTGTTTTTCCAATCTGACGATCGCCAATAACCAACTCACGTTGACCACGACCGATTGGAATCATTGCATCAATTGCTTTGATACCTGTTTGTAAAGGCTCAGTAACTGGCTGACGATAAATTACACCTGGTGCTTTACGCTCCAAAGGCATTTCATATGTTTCGCCTAAGATTGGTCCCTTACCATCAATTGGCTCGCCTAGTGTGTTTACAACACGACCTAGCATACCTTCACCAACTTTAATAGAGGCAATTTTTTTGGTACGTTTAATCGTATCACCTTCTTTGATCTCGTCGCTCGGGCCTAATAAAACCACACCAACGTTATCTTCTTCAAGGTTCAAAACGATTCCTTGCAATCCATTAGCGAACTCAACTAGCTCACCACTTTGAACTTTAGTTAAGCCGTAAACACGTGCAATACCATCGCCCACTTGCAAAACGGTACCAACTTCTTCAAGCTCAGCTTCTGATTTAAAGCCCGACAATTGTTGTCTGATAATTGCCGAAACTTCGTCTGGTCTTACCTCTACCATAATATTTCTTTTTTTAAATTCTTTTGTTAATTGCCTTTTTACAGTGCAAATTCTCTTTTCAATTTATTTAAACCGCTAGCAATACTAGCATCAAATTGCTTATCGCCAACCTTTAAAACAAAGCCACCGATTAATTTTTCGTCAACTTTTTCTTTAACGACAACTTCATTTGCGCCTAGTTCTTTCTGAACTAAACTTACAATCTCTTTTCTATTATCATCAGTTAATGCAATTGCCGAGGTCACCTCTGCAGTTACAATACCCTTAATTAAATTATATTGGTGAATAAACTGTTTTGATGTTTCAAACAAAATCCCAGCTCTACCTTTATTTACAACCAATTTTAAAAAGCTTTGGGTAATTTGATGAACTTTGCTACCAAAAACCTCATTCAAAATTCCAGACTTCTTATCTAAAGGAACGATAGGATTTTTTAAGATCGCTTCTAATTCACTGTTGTTATCAACAACTTGTTCAAATAGCACCATATCATTCTTCATTTCCTCTAAAGAGTTTTGCTCTGTAGAAAGATCAATTAATGATTTTGCGTACCTACTTGCTGCTTTACTTGACATATATTCTTAGTTGTAAGTTGTAAGTTGTAAGTTGTAAGTTTAGTTGTCGATTAAAAATCTAAAACTTAAACCCAATACTTATAACTTAAAACGTAATACTTATACCTTAATTTAATTCAACATCTTTTAACAGGTTGTTTACCAAATCCTGTTGTTTTGTCTTATCATCTAATTGGCTACGTAAAACACGCTCTGCGATATCTAAAGACAAAGTAGAAACTTGTCCTTTTAACTCAGCTAAAGCTGCTTTCTTTTGATTTTCAATCTCAATACGTGCCTTCTCAATCAATTTAGCACCTTCTGTTTGAGCTTGTGTTTTAGCTTCATTAACGATGTTATCTTTCAGCATTTTCGCCTCCTTTAAGATTTCATCTCGCTCAGAACGAGCTTGTTTCATCAAGTCTTCGTTTTGCGCAGTTAACCTAGCCATTTCCTGTTTAGCTAATTCAGCTTTATTCAAAGCGTCATCAATAAACTGCTCACGTTCTTTGATAGCCGCCATTACTGGCTTCCAAGCAAATTTTGCTAAAATAAAAAGCAATGTAAGAAATACAACGCCACTCCAAACGATTAAACCAATACTGGGACTAAATAAATCCATTTTATATTATTTTATTGTTGTTTACAAAATTTCAATAAAATTTCGGAGCCAACCGCTCCGAAATCTTGTTTTTTTTAAGCGCCTGTACCTAAGAAAGATACAACAACCGCAAATAACGCAACCGCTTCAACAAACGCTGCAGCAATTAACATCATCGTTTGAATTTTAGATGCAGCTTCTGGTTGACGAGCAACACTTTCTAAAGCTGAACCACCAATTTTACCGATACCAATACCTGCACCAACTGCAGCTAAACCTGCACCAATTGCAGCAATACTTCCTACTACCATTTTAATTTAATTTATATGTAAACAATATTGTTTCTAATTTTTAGCGTAAAGTTTTTAGCGTAAGTGGTTAAAATGCCTCACGCAAATCGCTTAACGCCTAGTGTTCGCCGTGTTCTTGCACAGCCAGACCAATAAATAAAGCGGTTAAAACCGTAAATATAAAAGCCTGTATAAAACCTACCAATAACTCAATCATACTGATAAACACCACAAATACCACAGAAACTGGCGCAATAAAAGCAGATTTAAATACAAAGATTAAGCATAATAACGCTAATACCAAAATATGGCCCGCTGTAATGTTTGCAAACAAACGTATCATCAATGCAATAGGCTTGGTGAAAATACCCATTAACTCTAATGGAGCTAAAAATATTTTCATTGGAACTGGAACACCAGGCATCCAAAAAATATGTTTCCAATAGTGACCATTCGCCTTAACGTTAGTAATCAAAAATGTAATTACAGAAAGCACAAGCGTTAGGTTAATATTACCCGTTAAGTTTGCACCTCCAGGAAAAATAGGCACCATCCCCAATATGTTATTAAACCAAATAAAGAAGAATATGGTTAACAAATACGGCATATATCCTTCATACTTAGCACCTAAGTTAGGAATAGCAATATCATCTCTGATAAATAAAATTACCGGCTCTATTAAAGATTGGAAACCTTTTGGAGACTTACCTTTGCGTTTAGCGTAAGCATTTGCCACACGAACAAATACAATAATCAACACTACCGCTGAAAATATTAAAGTAAAAACATTCTTTGTAATCGAAAAATCCAACGGCATTACATTAGCCACCTTATGCTTTGCATCAACATCCACATATTCGCCATGTGCATTTGGAGTTGCCGAGGCTACGTAAATTTTCTCGTGATAGTTAACGAAACGCTGTCCATTCTTTTCAACTACTTGCTTTCCTTGATCATCATGATGAAACTCACTAGACATAAAAGTAACTAAACCATTATCTGTCCATAAAATAACCGGAAGCGGAACGCTTACTGAGTGATGACCCTCACCCCACATATGAAAACTATGTGCATCGGCAATGTGATGTAAAATAAATCCAGTAATATCGAACTTCTCTTCCTTAGTTCCTTCAGCAACAGCTGTTGCATGATTTTCTGCCGAAACTGGGGTTTCTGTAGTCGGATGTGCCGAAACATTTAGACTAAAAAATGCTAAAAAAAGCGCAAAAGCGGTGCTTTGTACAATTTTTTTTGATTTAAAAATATGACTGAAGTGCATTTACTGTATGTTTTTTACTTTTTTATTGAGTGGCGCAAGTTACACAACAAAGCGTAAATTTCAAAGCCACTAAATAAGAAATATAAAGAAAAAAAATTGAACACAAAAAGTATGCGGTTTACAGGCGTGTAAAGCACATAAACCAGTATAAAAGCCATCGAAAATAACATCTTTAAACCAACTGATGCCATGATAGCCATCACCCCCATTTCAGGCTTTCTTTTAATACCAAAATAGGCTACCAAATAAGCTATCAAGGTTATGCCAGTTACAAAGCAGAAAACAACCCAAAATTTATCAATCAGCAATGGTGTACCCGGAAAAACATGCGGTAAGGCGATGGCAATCCCCGCTATTAAAAACGTAAGTACGAAAAAATAAAAGATAAAACGCGTTAAACTCAAAGTGTTAGTAATTTCGACAAAGGTACAATAAAGCAATAACATACTGTTAACCTATGCTTAATTCCTGTTTCCTTTTTTAGTTAACGAACGAATAACCATATATAAAGAAAATACAACACCTACAAACCCTAGTAAAGCTGCATAAATGGACTTATTCTCGGGTTGGTTTTCATCAATTTTGTATCCAATAAATGTAAATAAACCTATTGTTGCTAACATTTGAAAAGCTATACCAGTATATTTAGCAAAGTTATTGGCTTGTTTTCCAGTGTCTCCTTTTTCTTGTTCGGTCATAATTGCTAAGATTGATTAAAAATATAATATTTTTGCTTACATTTTGTTATATTGTTTTGTACACTCAATTTAAATTTTTGAACAGCTCCGTAAAAATCAGCGCCAGTCTAATTTTAAGTCTCCTAGCTATTGCTATGTTATATGCTTGCTCTACCCAACAGGATACTGGTGCAAATAGGCGCCTTCAAAATCTTTCTGCACGGTATAACTATATATATAACGCAAATGTTTTACTTGCTGAGTATCAAGAGAACCTTTCTCAAACCAATAAAGATAATTACGAGCAAATATTAACAGTATACATCGCCCCACCATCTATTGATTATTTAACAGGTGGGGCTAACAATAGTAAAGAACTAGAAGATATCGCCTTAAAAGCGCAAACTATTATCAGCGAAAAAAATTTCAGTAATTATATTGACGAAGCTTATATCCTTTTAGGCAAAACAAATTTCTACAATGGAAATTACTATAATGCCGCAGAATACTTCGATTATGTAGAAAGAGCCTATAAAAAGGATAAACGTGTATACTTGAATGCCATAAATTGGAAAGCCAGAACCTACATGCAGCTCAATAACGAGAAAATGGCCATGCGTTTGCTTGATTCTGTTGTTGTTACACTTGATTCGGTGAAACGTGGCAAAGGAGAATCACTTGCTACACTTGCGCAAATGAGCATTAATCAACAAGATTATAAAAAAGCGATCGATTATCTCGAAAGCGCAATTAAAGAATCAGGGCACATGTTAAGTCGTACACGTTGGCCATATATATTGGGACAGCTATATGAGCATGACAAAAATTATGAAGCCAGCCTAAATAACTACACTAAAGTTGAGCACAGTAATGCACCCTTTGAAATGTATTTTAATGCCAGGTTAAGTAAAATTAGAATTAATGATTTATTAAATCAGCAAACTTCAAATCGTAAAACACAATTATTGAAATTAATTAAGGATGATAAAAATCTTGATTATACTGATCAAATCTATTATGAAGTAGCTGAAGATTATTATAGCGATGGTAACTATAAGAAAGCAGCGGAATTTTATCTATTATCAATCAAAGAAAGTACAGTCAATCAAAACCAAAAAGGACTATCCTATCTCAAAATAGCGGATCTAAATTTTAAGGACTTGAACGATTATATTGCCGCAAAACTTTATTATGATAGCGCAATCAATACACTTCCAAAGAATTATCCAAATTATGAGCAGATTTTAAAGAAGTCCCAAAATTTGGAGTATCTCAGCAACCGCTATAAGATTATCAGTAAGCAAGATACTTTACAGTTTATTGCCAAACTTCCTGAATCAGAACGTGCCAAGAAAATAGCACAAATATTTGAACCAAAACCACAAGCAATAGTCAATAATGACGTTAATTTATTAACGCCAAGACAAACTTTAAGCACTGGGCTAGGCAACAATAAACAAGGAAATACATTTTATTTTGGAAGTTCAATTGCCATTAGTAGAGGCTTTAGCGACTTTAAAAAACGTTGGGGTAACAGAACATTAAGCGATAACTGGCGACAGAGTGTAAAATCTTCTTCCCAGCTCAACCAGCAAAACATTGCAAATGGAGTAGCCACTGGCAATAATGCTAACAGTGATCAACTAAATGCTGATGGAAAACTGGATACTGCAGCTCAAATTAAGGCTTACACCGCTTCTTTACCGTTAAGCACGGAGCAAGTAGCAAAATCTAACCAAGAAATCATCAATGCCTATTTTGAAATTGGTGGATTTTACCAACAGGTTTTAGAAGATCAAAAGGAAGCTATTAAAGTATATGAAATTTTATTAACTAGATTTCCTCAGAACAATCATCTAGAGGCAACGTATTATAGCTTGTATTTGGGCTATAAAGGAATTGATCAGCCTAAATCTGATTATTATAAAAATTTGGTCTTAACAAATTACCCTGCTTCATCTTATGCAAAAACGATCTTAGATCCTTCCTATAGCACTAAGCAAAGCGCTTTAGATCTTGAGATCAAAAAAATCTACAACAACGTATTTACCAATTACGAAAAGAAAGAATACACTGCTGTTATCACAGGAGTTAATGAAGTAAGTCAAAGATTTCCGGGGAATACTTTACAAATACAATTTGATTATCTGAAAGCTATTTCAATAGGAAAAACAGCAAATTTAGATAGCCTACTTAAAGCATTTGAAAAAATCAAAATACAATACCCAAATGATTCGTTAGTAAGGCCTTTAATAAACGCTCACTTAGCTTACATCAACACAAATTTGGAAGTGTTTAAGCAGAGAAAAATTGCGCTTTTAGACTTTGATGAAACTGAACAAAAATTTATTGCACAAAAAACTAATCCAGTTGTGCCCACAACAGTACAAGTACAACCAAGTACTGGTGTTGTTCCGAATACTCAAGCAATTATAACTCCTCCAGTAAATAAACCCATCACAAAAGACAGCACAACCACTGTTGTTAACAATGTTAAAACTGATGGTTTATTTAGCACCGCCGAATCGACAACCTATTATTTTGTAGTTAATGTTGGTAGCACAGAAATTAGCGTAAGCTCGTCACGCTTTGGAATTGGCCAATTTAATCGTGGCAATTATGTAGGAGGCAATCTAAAACACCAACTTATCGACTTACCGGAAGATCAACTTATTTATGTGGGTGATTTTGGCGATCTAAGTGAGGTTAGAGAATATAGCGAGGAAATAAAAAAACAATTACCAAAAATAATGAAGGTTCCTGCCAACATTTACAATAACTTCTTTATCAGCAAAGAAAATCTTGATAAAATTAAGGACAGGACAACCTTAAACCGTTACCTTGAATTTTTTAAAACTAATTATTAATACAAAATGAGTAAACCTTTAAGTCCCGAATTAACTAAAAAATACAATCGTCGTATATGGAAGCTTCTTTTTGGGGGATTAATACTTTTTGCCCTATTTATAGTTTGCATAGGTTTCGGCTTATTTGGAGACATCCCATCATTTAGGGCCATAGAAAATCCAAAGAGCAATGAGGCTACCGAAGTTATTTCGGAAGATGGAAAAGTATTAGGTACTTATTTCGTTAAAAATAGATCAAATGTAGGCTACGCTCAAATTTCACCAAATGTGATTAACGCACTAATTGCCACAGAAGATATTCGTTTCAAATCGCATTCGGGAATTGACTTTAAACGAACATTTACTATTTTCGCCTATGCCCTAATGGGTAAAAAACAAGGAGGAAGTACCATTACTCAACAATTGGCGTTGAATTTATTCTCAGAAGAAGGCCGACAAAAAAATCACTTTAAACGAATTATACAAAAATTTCAAGAATGGGTTATTGCGGTTAAACTAGAACGCAATTATACCAAAGAAGAAATTATTACCATGTATTTAAATACAGTAGATTTTGGAAACCAAGCCTATGGGATTAAATCTGCTGCTCGTGTATATTTTAATACAACTCCAGATAAATTAACAGTCCCACAAGCAGCCACTTTAGTAGGAATACTTCGAGGTATAACCCGCTATTCGCCTACAAGAAATCCAGAAAGAGCCATTGGAAGACGAAATACCATTATGGCACTGATGGTAAAAGCAGATTTTTTAAGTGAGCAAGATTTTGAGGTCGCCAAAGAACAACCACTTAACCTACACTTTAATGCTGCCACTTCTAATGATGGTATCGCCCCTTATTTTAGAGCCATTGTAAAATCTGAAGTAAAAAAGATTTTAGAAGAAAGATCAATCACAAAAAATGGTGTTCCTTATGATTTAGATAGAGATGGTTTAAAGATCATTACTACCATTAATTATGATATGCAGGTTTACGCTGAACAGGCGCAAAAGGAATACATGAAAATTCTTCAAAAACAATTCAGCAATAGCTGGAAAGGAAGAAATCCTTTTAAAGGAATGGAGATGCAGATCCAACAGGGAGTAAAAAGATCAGATCGCTATAAATCTTTAATTTTGGAAGGAAAAACTGAGGAAGAGATCGCTGTAGATTTTAACACTCCAACGAACCTAAGTATTTTTAGTTGGAGAGGGAATATCGATACCTTGATGAAGCCTATTGACTCAGTTAAATATTATAAATTACTATTACGCAATGCGATGATGGCCATGGATCCAAAAACGGGTTATATCAAAGCATGGGTGGGTGGAATCAATTACGAACACTTTAAATACGATCAAGTAAAAATGGGAACCAGGCAGGTGGGATCAACTGCTAAACCTTTTACCTATGCTGTTGCTATAGAAAATGGCTACTCTCCTTGTCAAACGGTTCCAAATGTACCAGTTACGATTTCTACACCTGGAAGTCCCGATTGGACCCCGCGCTCATCAGGAACCTTACCTGGGTCGATAACCTTGCAAAAGGCCTTGGCTTATTCTCAAAACTATATTGCAGCGTTTTTAATGAATGAAGTAGGTCCAACTGCTGTCGTAAATGAAATAAAAAAAATGGGGGTTACATCTGATGTCCCTGCCGTACCTTCTATTTGTTTAGGTTCATTTGATGCTTCCATTTATGATATGGTAGGTGCATATGGTGTTTTCGCTAATAAAGGAGCCTGGATACAACCAACGTATATTACCCGAATTGAGGATAAAAATGGTGTAGTTTTATATGATAGTAAACCGCTCGTTAAGTTAGCCATGAATGAGGAAGTTGCCTATGTAATGACAAGAATGTTGCGAGGCGTAATTACTGGGGGAACTGGCTGGCGATTAAGCGGAAGATACGGGATTAATACGCCGATTGGAGGAAAAACAGGTACCACCCAAAACAACTCCGATGGCTGGTTTATGGCGATCTCGCCTGATATTGTGGCAGGGATTTGGACGGGGTGTGAAGACCGCGCATTTCACTTCACCAGCACGAGAGATGGGGAGGGTGCAAATTCTGCATTACCAATTTTTGCTGGTTTTATGAAACGGGTATATGCAAACCCAAAATTAAAAGTAAGTAGAGCCGATTTTGAACCGCCGAAGGGTGGTTTGAATACAGTTGTTGATTGTGATCAATATGCTCCACCTTCTGAGCAGGAACAAACTGAGCTTGATAAAAAGTTAGGGTTTTAGTTTTTACCATGAGTGCTTTCGATTATAAAAAGGCATTAGCAGATGTCCCACATAAACCTGGCGTTTACCAATATTATGATTCAGATGATCTGCTCATTTATATTGGCAAGGCAAAAGACTTGCGGAATCGTGTCGGTTCCTACTTTAATCAAGATAAAAACCAATTTAATGGTAAAACCAAAGTTTTGGTTTCCAAAATCCGAAGAATAAGTTTTACGATTGTAGATACTGAAATAGATGCATGGTTATTAGAAAATAGCTTAATTAAAAAGCATCAGCCGAAGTATAATATTATGCTAAAGGATGATAAGACCTACCCATGGATTATCATTAAAAAAGAAGCATTCCCTCGTATCTATTGGACTCGCAAAATGGTTAAAGATGGCTCTACCTATTTCGGGCCATACGCATCGGTAGGAATGATGCATACCATTTTAGACCTAATCAAGGAAATTTATACACTCCGGACATGCAACCTCCCTCTAACGCCTCAAAACATCAATGAAGGCAAATTTAAGGTATGCCTAGAATATCAGATTGGAAACTGTAAAGGTCCGTGCCAGAATTACCAAAGTAAAGAAGACTACGATCAGAATATCGAAGAGATAAAGGACATTTTAAATGGAAAGATTGGAAATGTAATCAGGAATGTAAAGCAGGTGGTAAAAGTTGCATCAGACCAGCTAAATTTCGAGCTTGCTCATGCTTACCAAAAGAAATTAGTTTTTTTAGAAAAGTATCAAAGCAAATCTACGGTAGTAAATAGTGCAATTACCAATATCGACGTGGTAAGCATTGCGTCAGACGAACGTTATGCCTTTGTGAATTATCTAAAAGTAATGAATGGCAGTATCATCCAAACGCAAACGATAGAAATTAAAAAACGCTTGGACGAAACAGATGAAGAATTGCTAACGATTGCAATTACGGAGTTTAGAACAAAGTTTAATAGTACCTCAAAAGAAATTATTGTTCCATTTGCAATTAGCCTAAATGATGAAAATTTAAAGCTAATTGTTCCTAAGCTTGGCGAAAAGAAAAAACTTTTAGAGCTTTCTGAGAAAAATGTGCTGTTTTTTAGAAGAGAAAAATTAAATCAATACGAGAAGTTGAACCCAGATCTTCGCGCCGATCGAATTTTAACTCAAATGAAAAATGATTTGCGGTTAACTCAGCTTCCCCAACATATCGAATGCTTCGACAACTCGAATTTTCAGGGCAAGTATCCCGTTTCGGCTATTGTTGTATTTAAAGATGCAAAACCTAGCAAAAAAGACTACAGGCATTTCAATGTAAAAACAGTTGAAGGTCCGAATGATTTTGCAACCATGGAGGAAGCAGTTTATAGAAGGTATAGAAGGATGCTCGATGAACAGGAGCCGCTACCTCAGCTAATTATAATTGATGGAGGAAAAGGTCAATTATCATCGGCATTAATCAGTTTGAAAAAATTAGGCATTGATAAACGAGTAACCGTTATTGGTATTGCAAAACGATTGGAAGAGTTGTATTATCCTGGAGATAGCACGCCATTATATCTTGATAAGAAATCTGAAACACTGAAAATCATTCAGCAGCTAAGAGATGAAGCACACCGTTTTGGCATTACCTTTCACCGCAAAAAACGAGATCAAGGAACCCTTAAAACAGAACTCGAGCAGATAGCAGGTATTGGTAAGTCGACAGCAGACAAACTATTGGTTAAGTTTAAGTCGGTTAAACGGATTAAAGAAGCTAAGAAAGAAGAATTGGCTATGTTATTAAACAAGAAACAGATGCAAGCCTTAGCTGAATATTTTAACAATTATTAGTAGCTTCAATAAGGTTTTTCTGCTATCCTAAGGAGGTGCTTTGTCCAACCAACGTTATAAGATTGCTTCGTGCCTCGCAATGACGGAACGAGTAATCTAGTACTTCCAAATTTTAGTACTCCCAAATTCCCTGTTCAAAATCAGATAACCATTTCTTTATCCTTTCCGATTCTATCAATCTATCTTTTGAGTTGGCTATATAATCAACAATTCTATTATCTGCCGCATTTGACCATTTTGTAATATTGCTATAAAACAATCTCCTTACAAACACGTCGTCAAAGTTAATACCAGAGTTATCGTTGCCGTTATTAGCAATTTTTGTTTTCACCAAGATTTCTCTCAAATCATCGAAATAGAACCAACCCGCAACAGACTTCAGCGTATCTCCTCTTACGGTATTGGTAACAGGGTCTACTAAGGGTACACCATTATTGTCAACAGGTGTTTTAACATCTATCCTTACGGGAGCAATACCTACAATGCGAGGCTCAAAAATACCTCTTTTGATATCTAACACCCAGTCTTCCTTAATCCTTATGATATTGTAACTAGCAGAGAAAAACTCATTATCAGCTCTATTCAATTCATTGGTACTTTGATTAACGCCTAAAAAAGCAGTATCAACAGCTGAACCCGTTCCGGCAGCGGCACCATTTCCTTTTGATGAGCTTAATGGTTGTCCCTTAAAGTCTTCGTCATCCGCAGCATACATATCTAACTCACCGTTGCTTAATGCTGTAAAAATCACTCCGATTAAATTTACTTTAGGCGAAGCCAATATCGAATTCCCCCTATCACGCAGGTCTATTTCCCTCCAAACACGTTTTACAAAAGCCTTATCTTCATCATTAATTACCGAATAGGGCACCACAGTATCCGCTTCAGTAACCTCTTTTGAGAGATATCCATCTTTTTTAGGAACCAGTTTCTTTCTGGGCGTATCCTTTTTCTCCGCAACTGGCGGTGGTGGTACAGTACCTTGTGTTTGTGCAAAAGCAAACACGGTGGTAAAAATAAATATGGCTAAAAAAAGTAATCTTTTCATAATCTTTTAATTTACTGTAAATACCATAGAGTTTATCGTTGGTGTACGTCCATCTGGTAACTGAACCTGGATATTTTCAACGTATACCCTAGATTGATAAGGTAGTGAAGACATCGCCGATCTAGCTTGTGCACTTAATGAATTTCCTTGGCAATTATAAGTTTGTGCATCTTGTCTAGGTTTAGCTACAACTATGGTAAATCTTAAAACCGGTATTTTAACATCGAATTCAAAATTCTCTATCGCTGCTACAACTACACCTTCATTCACTATCTTATTCCCCGAAATTATGCCGCCCATTCTACCAGCAAATTTAGCTGTCGGATTAGGGATAGGTTTTACCCTAAATTTGTTACTTCCTAAACTCAGCGACTTTCCATCAGCTGTTCCGGATACACTAATTGTAACTTCATTCCCCACCATACTCCCGGGAACATTAACAACATACTTCCCAGCACTGCCCGATAAAGATCCCGCAGAAATGCTTGCCTTAATGCTTTCTAATGAAAAGCCCGGTGCTGAGATAGAAAATGGATTTGCAATACCTGCATAAATCACGTTTAAATTAGTAGAAGAAACAGTTGCCGATGGTTTTGCAACCTGATAGGTGATTGGCTGGGTTTCATAGGTTTTAATCTCACCATCAGCCTGTTTAACACGGATTGTTCCACGCCAAGTATAAGAACCCACTGCATTTGTACTTCCAGTATAGGTACCCACACCGTCCTTTACGCTAAGGGCATTTCCACCCACGCTAATGCTTGGACTAGATTTCGAATCACTAGCAGTCAAAAACACTTCAGCTTTATAAGGTTGCCCCTGAATTACATAACTTCCAGATGGCACAGCCACCGCTTTAAATACATCTAGGGTCATTTGAGTTTGGTTCATTTCTCCAAATAATCTTGCAATAACTTCCTTCTCAGCGTTTCTTAAATCAGTTTGTATCTTGGTTAAAATAGTATTCGCTGCAGTTAAAGGTATTCCTTCACCAAAATTAACGTCTGCCCATTTTTTCCCATTCACCGATTTAATAGGATCTTTTGCCTCTAAAGAGAATGAAACGTTAGCTTGACTTTTAGCATCAAGTAAAGCAATTAATTTCGTTCTTGTTTCGTTAATTTTCGCCTTTAATTTTTCACCTTCCTTTTTATTAATCATGATATTATTAGCAATATCCTGATTATCTCTTAGCACGAAATCGCCGGTTTCTTCACTAATCCCGTCACCTGCTACTTTAAACTCCTCTTTGAGGCGCTCAATTTCCTTATTCAATTCGGTAACATATGCCCTAGCCTTTTGTGCTTTCTCCCAAATAGGTTTCGCCCTTTCTGGCTTATTTTTCAATTCTGTATTCTGAAATGCACTGAACATTTGATCCGTACTTGAGCTTACGTTGGTTTTTGAAGCATCTAAACTATCATTAATGTTCTTAAAAGCATTCAATATTGTATCTGAAACATTCAAAGCAAGCATCGCTAATAATACCAAATACATGATATTGATCATCTTCTGCCTTGTAGTCTCTCTTCCTCCAGCCATGTTTAATTAGATTTTGTAATGGTTATTAATTAAAAACTAATTAGTACGTGGTTGATTCATAGCCGTAAGCATATTGCCATAAATAGCATTCAATGAAGAAAGATTTTTAGCCAATTTACCTACCTCATCCTTGAATTGCTTCGAATCTTCCATTGATTCATTGAAATTATTCATCGTTAGAGATAAGTTCTGATAAAACTTATTCATTGATTTTAAGTGTGCGCTTGAATCTTGTAATTCTAATTCGTAAACAGCATTTAAAGCCGACAGATTTTTAGCCAAATTATTGATTTGATCATGATAAGCTTTTGAATCTATATTACTTTCTCCCATTTCAACTAATTGAACTGTTGCTTTTTCAAATGCATTATTTAAATTATCAAAGCTTGTGCTCGCTGTTTTTACCTTTCCGGTAAATTCATTGGTGGCAACAGCCGCATCAGATACACTTGAAATAGTAGCAACTTTATCCCCAAAAGAGCGTAAACCTGTACCCAAACTCTCAATAAGATCTGGACCAATTTTAGCATCTACTAGCATTTTATCAAGTGCAGCAGTTGACGAGAAACCTGTAGCTGGGGCCGATCTAACGGTTGCTTTTGGTAATTCGCCAGCAAAATTAGTATTCAATTCTGGGTAAACACGCTCCCACGGTAATTCAGGTTCAGGTGGAAAAAATCCTGTTAAAAAGAATAATACAGCTTCAACCCCCAAACCAACACCGATAATAACATTTGCCCAAGATCCACCGAAGTGGATAATTTTACATAATGCTCCGATAATCACTATACTTGCTCCCCAGGAAATTGCTATGTGTAACCAACCCGGTTGTTTTCTTGCTGCCATATGCTATTTTAAAGTTTTGTTTTAGTTTTGAATTAATTGATGCTGTTACCTGCAAAATCAGATACACAACGGAAGCCGATATATGATCTTGGCTTGTCTTGCACTTCGTAAGTTCCAACAGAGTTTTGCAGGAAGAAACCTATGTCCTTCCATGAACCACCCCGTACAACTTTAGCGCCTTTTTTAGTATTAGTATAATTCGGATTAAAATCCAACAACAAGCTGGTGGCCGATTTATTATAAGCAGTACTAGTCCACTCAGCTACATTGCCTGCCATACAATACAAACCATAATCGTTTGGTAAGTAAGCTTTGGCATTTACGGTGTACATTCCGCCGTCATCTGTATAGTTTCCTCTTCCAACTTTAAAGTTTGCCTGTAAACATCCTTTAACGTTCATGATATATGGCCCACCCCAAGGATAGGTTGTTTTTGTATTTCCACCTCTTGCCGCATATTCAAATTCCTGATCTGTTGGTAATCGATATTTATTTCGGGCATTAACCGGAATGCCACGAGCCGCAGCAACATTATTATAAAAAACAGTTCTCCAGTTGCAGAAAGCATTAGCCTGCTCCCAGGTTACCCCAACAACAGGATACTCATCATAGGAAGGGTGATTGAAGTAAGATTCTACCATCGGATCGTTTTGAGAGTAAGAATAATCCATTTTCCAAACCATTGTATCAGGATATACATTTACTGATGGGTGCTCATTTGCTTTTCCAGGAGTAGGGCTATCTACGTATCTTTCGATAAAATCCTGTCTACTTTTATTAGGATCGTTTCTCCCAGCAGCAACTAGATCTAAATTAACATATTCGTAGGCGTATCTTAGTTTTCTAACATCTATTTCATTCCTTCCAGATAAAGCATCGTTACCACTATAGTACATGTTCTGAAGCTTGGCGCTATATTGATTATTTTTCCCCCAAAGGATTCCTTTTCTACTTGCCGTTTTCCAATTGATATTTTGTGGACCGCTGGGAGTAGTACCAGTTGGTGCAGGTTTATATAACGTAGGTGCACCAGCTTGTCCCATAGAACTAATGGCGATTGAATCTCTAACCCAATTTACAAATTGTCTATACTCGGCGTTGGTTATCTCCGTTTGGTCCATGTAAAATGCCGTAAACGAAGTCATCCTGCTAGGCGAACCCTGATAAAAACTCATGTCTTCATCGGTCATACCTATCAATGCTCTCCCCTGCGGGATAAATACCATACCAAATGGAATGGTTTTATTCTTAAATTTCTTATTATATGCCCCTACTAGTTCTCCTTGCTGACCATTTTTAGAGCAGCCTATAAAAAGGCTTGAAATGATCAGAAAACCAAGAAAGTAAATTTTTCTCATAAAATTAGCTATAGCAATATCATCTATATTAATAGCAATTTTATCGAAAATCATCCATATAAACAATACTTTGCTTAAAAAAAACAGATTGAACACCAAAATTACTCCTTTGCTATCAGTTAGTTTAGTTCAAATATTTGAATTTTAGCTTGTTATCTGCACCTAACTATTGTGTATATTTGGTTAACCAGCAGTTTGGCGACCAAAACTAAAGTTGGTTTCATTCACCCTATCTACTATCTCTTTTTGCTTTTATTTTATTGGTATCTGGTGCGGGTCTGTTTAGGGACTTCTTCATACCGTTTCAGAGATGAGTCCAATATAAGTTCAAGTTTTACAGCAAAAAGCTGGGCTTATCTTAGATTTAAAGTTTGACTTAAATTAAAGGCATGTCGAAGCAAATACGAGCCTGTCTCGAAGCAGTTATAAAGGAGTGACGAAAAAAATGAGAAGAGAGGTATCACAGTAGGTACCCTGATTGCAATTTGACAATTGCGTAAAGAGCTAAAATAAAAACCCGTAAACTAATGCTTGCGGGTTCTAATATACTAAAATCTTGAAGATTGCTCGCTATTAACTTTTACTTTATGTTCTTGTTCTGTTAAGAAAATTTAATAGCCAATATGGCTTACTACTTATTAGATTTCTTAATGTAATTCTCAATTGCCATAATCATAGAAGGAGCTTCTGGACTTGGCGCCGCAATATCTACAATAAGTTCAGCATCTTTAACTGCCTTATGGGTATTTAATCCAAACGCAGCAATCCGGGTTTTGTTCTGTTTAAAATCTGGAAAATTGGTATAAAGAGACTGGATACTTGAAGGGCTAAAAAAGGCAATCACATCATAAAAAACCTCTGCCAAATCTGAAAGATCACTAACCACCGTTCTAAATAAAACAGCAGGCGTAACATCATAGCCATTTTTCTGAAGGAAATTCATAGTATCTTCGGTAGCTACATCAGAACACGGATAAAGAAATTTTTCTGTCGCATGCTTTTTCAAAACTTCTGCTAAGTCAGAAGCAGTCTGTTTTCCGAAAAAGATTTTTCTCTTTCTGTACTGGATATACTTTTGCAGATATAACGCTGTTGATTCCGAAATACAAAAGTATTTAAGATCAGCCGGTACTTCATACCTCATTTCCTCACAAATCCTAAAAAAATGATCAACCGCATTGCGACTGGTAAATACCACCGCTGTATAATCCGCTAAATTAACCTTATCTTTTCTAAAATCTCTTGCTGCAACTCCTTCAACGTGAATGAAAGATCTAAAATCAATTTTTAAATTATACTTTTTCGCTAAGTCAAAATAAGGTGATTTTTCTGTTTCGGGCTTTGGCAATGTAATCAATATACTTTTTACCTTTAGCACCCTATCTTCGTTCTTTTCTTGCATTTTAAATAATTACCGCTTAAAATCCTATTGCCTTGATTAATATTAATATAGGGCAAATTTCGAGGGTGCAAAAGTACAATAATAAATAGACTTTTGAAAATCGATTTTGAGATAAAATATTAATTCCTGCTCTAATCAACTGAAAAACAAATATAATTGCCATCAAAATAATCGCAGTTGCCATATAAAATTTGCCATAGTGGGCTGGCGACAAAGCAAAAGCAATCACCAATGGCATAAACAAAAATGATGAATTAAAATAGGTCAGGTATAAGATAGAAATATATTCATTAATAGGCTTTTGCACATTAAAAAAGAAACCAAGCATTTTCAAAACCACAACTTTCAACACATAAAGTATAACAATACCAATGGATATACTGATGAAAGATTGAAAACCATCTTTCACAAAACTTAGCTCTTTGGACTGACCCACTAAGTAAAAAAATAAACCAATTGTAAAACCAAAATGAAGAAATAATAACAAAAACTGCCACGAAGTAAATAAATTATCTTCCTTATTAACATTGCTTAATACACGGTTACTGAAAAACGATTGAACAAGCAAGGTTAATTGCTTGTCAAAAAAATTCTTTAAAATGGCGAATAAAATAAGCAGAAATGCTATTGAAACAATAATCCAGAGCTCTCTCCTTTCAATAGGCTTCCCTTCCTGATACTGGGGTATCTGACCAGCACGCTTATAATTCTTAATCGCATCTTGAAGGTTAAAGAAGGGAAATCCAAAAGTCCTTTTTACACTATCATCATATTGTACTCGCTGTAAAGAATCTAGGGCACGAAGCATTACAGGGGCAATGGTATCTCTAACGCTTTGCTTTTGCCCACGGGCTGTATCCAAACTATTGGTGTCCAATGTTAGCCGTTGGGACAATGAATCAACACGAGCTTGTTGTTGTCCATAAGTGCAATCGCCGAAACCCAAAACGCCTAAAAGAAGAAACAGAATAAGCTTTTGGTACATAAATATGATCAAGTAATAGCTGATGCAAAGCTAGTTCTTAATATTTTAAATTTATAGCATGTATAATTTATTTAATTCTTCCTTTTAAATTCCCTGATCAAATTCAACGCTTTCTCTAACATTTCGTCTTTGCCATTTCTAAAACCTTCCACCGTTTGAGCAACCTTTACATCCGGTACAATACCTATTTGTTGCGTTTGCTTCTTATTTGGATAATAAACACCTAGGCTCGTAAACACAGTAGATACACCTCCAGGAAGCTGAAATGCTTGGGTAACGTTTCCGTCAGCCCCCGCCGTTGACGAGCCTACAACCTTCATATTTGGAATGACCTTCATAGCCATTGTCATAAACTCTCCGGTGCTTTGCGTTTCTTCATTAACAAGCACAGTAACAAGTCCTTTAAAATAATTTGGGTTGTCTGCACCAGACTGCATAGGTTCTGTGTACTTAAAATATCCAGGATAGCCTTCAACAACTGTTGAAAATATAACAAAGTCCCTTTTTTTGTCCATTAATGCCTCATCCAAAACCATAGAGATGCTTCCTCCTCCTTTTGGAGGATATTGTCTTCCATCAATTACAATCCCTTTTAATTCCTTGATCAAAGGGATTACTGCCTTAGCATGATCGTTCATAAACTTGCCCATGTTTATATAAAGAATTTTGTCTTTAATAAAGTAGGTGGAGTCGCGCTGATGTGCAAAATCATATTTCTTGGCACCAAAACCCGCCCCAATTGGCGCAGTTTTTAGCAACATCTCTTTTGTCGATCCATCAGCAGAAGCTACCGTGATTTTCACGAGCGAATCTGCCGAGCGGTTTAACAACTTTGCAACTTCTCGTTTTACTACAGCCTCATTAGATGCAGATATATAGGGTCTATTATTAGCTAGGAGCTTGCTCACAGCAACACCATTTATAGTTCTTAACACATCCCCTCTTTTAATATTGCCAAGTCCATAAACGACTGTATCAACAGAGTTGATAACCGCTTGATCACCAATAAATTTAACCGTGAATGGCAGTACTCGCAGGCCAATCATTTGTTGGCTTTTCCTTGAAGCTGCATAGGCATGGCTATCGCGAATGGTTGCAACCATCTTCTGGACCATCAATAGATACGAAAGATCATCTTTTGAAGCCAATGCTTCAGCCACAAACTTCTCGAGATAAGTTTCCCATTTTTCTGGCGTCATATATTTGTACGGATACCAGTATTCGATAATGTTCCAATAACGGAAAACGGCTATCAATTTATGCCCCTGTGTTAACTCATTTACTGACGCGTACGACAACTCATTGGTGATCAAAGATATAGTTGCACCATCCATGGTGTAAGGATTGAGGTATTTTTGCTTGCCGGCAATATGGTTATGAGAAATATCTAGGAGTATGTTGGATAGCTCAGAAGAAAAACCACTTTTCTGGATCCAGGCAAAATTGGGTTTCTCTTTCAGGTTACTGATTACACTATCTGGTTTCGATGGAGTGGTGACTGGGCCTAGGTCTTTAATCATTTTTAAGATGATCTGGTTATGCGTATTTTTATCTGCCGCCTGTAAATACAATGGCAATATTTTTAGCAATTCAGCATCCCAGTCCAGTACTCCCTTGGCAACCGCTGGATGGTGATATTTTAGCAGGCCCCAAACTTTGCCTAAATTAGCTAATTCTTTAACTGATGCATTTAAAACTGGTGTTTGTTTGCTGTTCGTTTGACCCATTGCGTGCAGGGAAGCCAAGAAAACAAGGATATAGACTGTAGAGCTATAAAAAAGACGCATAAATTAGGTGTTTAATTAAGGACAAACTACCTAAAAATAACTGATTACAAAATTAATAAATGTTAAAAAACGTGAAATATGGTTTACTTAATTAGCAAAAGGCAAATATCATTGCTAATCCTACGCTCTATCTGTTTACCTTTGTCCGGTCTGTCATTGGAGACCTCCAAGTAAACAGTGTATTTATTGCCTTTCAATTTTTAGGCTCTTACGTAAAAACAATATTATATCATAAGCTGATTAGGCTTAACCACAGTTCATAACATGGCCGGTATCTATATTCATATTCCATTTTGTAAAAAAGCATGTACCTATTGCGATTTCCATTTCAGTACTTCATTAAAGTATGCCGATGAAATGGTGGATGCAATTTGCCAAGAAATTAAACTCAAGAGAGATCGTTTACAAGGGGAAATCATTGGAAGTATCTATTTCGGTGGTGGTACACCTTCTGTTTTATCAGCAAAAGCCTACGAAAAGATATTCAATGCCCTAACCACCCATTTTACCATTGCTAGCAATGCCGAAATTACCATGGAGGCAAATCCAGATGATTTAGATGCGCAAAAAATTGTTTCTTTAAGGCAGCTACCTGTAAATCGCTTTAGCATTGGCATTCAATCTTTTTTTGAAGAAGATCTAATTTGGATGAACAGGGCCCATACTGCTACTGAGGCTGAAAGTTGTATTAAAAGGAGTCAGGATGCGGGGTTCGAAAATTTAAGTATTGATTTAATTTATGGTTACCCTTTATTAACTGATCAAAAATGGTTAGCAAATATTCAACAGGCAATCGAATTAAAAACACCCCACATTTCTGCATATTCATTAACCGTCGAACCTCGAACTGCTTTAGCAAATGCCATTAAAAAAGGTCAGCAACCAGGATTAGATGATGAGCAAAGCGCCGCCCAATTTTTAATGCTCAGTCAGCATTTAACTAAAGGTGGATTTGAACATTACGAGATTTCAAACTATAGCTTACCAGGTCGTTACGCCGTGCACAATACAAACTATTGGCGTGGCGTGCCTTATTTAGGTATCGGTCCATCAGCGCATGGCTTTAACGGAGCTACGCGCTATTTAAATGTGGCAAATAACGCGAAATATTTAGCAGCCTTAAATAGTCTTACCCTTCCGGAAACAATTGAAGAGCTTTCAATTACCAATCAATTTAATGAATACATTATGACTTCCCTGCGTACACAATGGGGAGTAGACTTAGCCAAAATAACCGTAGATTTCGGCAAATATTATACTGAGCAAACCTTGTTGCAAGCCGCAGAATTTATTGATAATGGTAAACTCATAAAGCTAGACAATAAAATTACTTTAAGCGAAACTGGAAAACTATTTGCAGATGGCTTAGCAGTGGAACTTTTTACTGAAGATGACTTAACTTCGTAAGTAAACCGACTTCGTAAGTAAGCCGACTTACGAAGTCACCCTCAAAATACCGCAACATGAAGAATAAGATTATTTGGATTACGGGGGCATCATCAGGTATTGGTGAAGCCTTAACATATGCATTAAGTGCGCTAGGTGCTAAATTGATTATCTCTTCCCGCAACCGCGACGAACTATTTAAGGTTAAATTTAAATGCTCGGACTAGGTTAATGTGCATGTTTTACCTGTAGACTTAGCTGATCACGCTGCTTTATCCCGCAACGTGGAGGACGCTACCCGTATTTACGGAAAAATCGATATCCTGATTAATAGTGGGGGTGTTAGTCAGCGTGCCCTTGCCATGCAAACTACTTTAGTTACCGAGCAGCGTTTAATGGATGTTAATTTTTG
>DATJDT010000112.1:0-5997 GCA_035497275.1 Pedobacter sp. | reverse complement strand
AACAAATTGAGGATCTTTAATCTTTAAGCCTAAGTCAAATCTAAACACAAAGAATTCTACATCATACCTAAACCCAACTCCAGTACCAATTGCTATTTGCTTACCCAACCGATCTAGCTTAAAATAGGTTTCCGGTTGAGGATTTCCCGCAGATATATTCCATATGTTGCCCATATCAAGAAATGCCGCTCCTTTTAGTTTTGCCCCAAAAAGCTTATTTATGAGCAAATAACGGTACTCGAAGTTCGTTTCTATTCTCATCTGGCCAAGTTGGTCTATCCCAAAAGAGGCACTCCTCGCTATTGAATCTGCAATTACCTCACGGTTATAGTTACCTGGGCCGAGGGTTCTTGCCTGCCATGCACGAACGCCACTTGAACCACCTGCATAAAATAATTTCTCGAAAGGCATTGCTGTCGAGTTTCCATAAGCATAACCTATCCCTGTATTAACTCTGGCAATAAACTGTCTGTCACCTCCAAGGCTTTTATACCAGCGAAGATCAACCTCAGGACGAACGTATTGATTAAAGGGTAAGCCGAAAATCTTCCCGAAATCACCATTCTTAGGATCATGTTTGTCGCCAAATGCACTGGTAGAAAGCTGCAAAAAATTTCCCGCAATATCTACGTTTCCCCTAAAATAAACGAACGATCTATTTTGCAATAACTTATCGCCATTAAGCGTGTAGGCATATTTCATCCCTAAGGTAAAATCCTTACGTCCCAACAATTTGATATTATAAAAATTGCTTTCCAGAAGTTTTTTGTTTGAATTGTATTTATCAATATCAGTTTTATCCAGCGTATCGATAAGTATACTCCCAAACCTATATTCCACATTTAATGGTGTAAAGGAGTGCAACTTCGATTTTGTTTCTACCCAATCATAACTAACAGAGTTGATAAAGATACGACGTACCGTTATGTTCTTTTGCAAAGCATACAAATAGCTTGATGAGAAAGTGGTATAAGGCATTCCATTTTTACCCATCATCGGAATAGTAACAAAGGGAATCATTAACCTAGCAACAGAAAGGCTGGCACCAACAGAAAAATCACGTTGGTAGATATCGTTAAATATCGATTTATTATCAATCCTTCTAGCTTGCAAACCACCTTTAACCTGGAATTGAAATCGCTCAGCTCCCTTTAAGAAATTGTTATCAGTATAGGTATTGCTTAGCGTAAAACCTACTGTACCATTATTAAAAGGGACCTCACCTTCAATTCTATTACTCATTCGCTGTTGCGGAATTAGCATAATCACCGGATTTATCTTATTGCTGCTATCCTTTGCTAATGTGTAATCAATCTTTACATTTTTAAAAACATTTAACTGATACAACCTATCGTAAGTTAAATTCTCCTTTCGAATATCATAAATCTCCCCTGCTCTCAAAAAATCATATCGTACGATTGGGTTTCTTCTAAACTTTCCAGAAAGATCCACAAATCGCACACCTCTAAACGCCCTTTTAGTTTTTAGGGAATCAGACAATCTGTCCATGTCCGAAAAACCCCCAGAATTTTCTGCAATAATGATATTAGTACTATCTATTGTATAAACTTTGTGTTTAGTCCCGTCAATTGGATCATCAATAATTAGCTTAACGCTTACCTTGCTATTATGCTGGCTTGAATCTGGTTCATACCTTACATGTTGGCGTTCAAAAAAACGATAACCGTTTTGACGCATAACCTGATAAATCTGCTCCCTTTCTAAAGCTAACGAATCTTCATCATAGCGCATACCTTCATGTAAATGGGTAAAAGCTGTTTTGTTTGCCAAATACAAAGATTTAACATGCTCGTCAGGAATTTGATAGCTTACTTCATTAACAGCAAAAGCTGGGCCCGGATTAGCAACAAATCTAAGTTTCGCCTTTTTGTGAAGAACATTGATCTCGGATTTAACCTTAGCATTGAAATATCCTTTGCTTTTTAAGAATTTTTCAATTTGATTTCGTGAAATTTCTACCAAAGCACTATCTAAAATTGGTGGCGGCGAGCCCAATGGCTTAATATTAGCAGTTTTATATTTACCATCTTTAGTATTAAAGATATTGTAAATACCAACATTCAAACCTATAGTACCAGAAGGACGTATATCTTTCTGAACATAGTTATAAGCCTGCTCTTCAAATTGCTTATTTATGCTATCAATTTTAACTTTTGTAACGATGGCTTGATAGTCTTCAATATATTTTGTAGAAGCACAACCTGCTATAAAAACAAGAATAAATAGTAATATTGTAAGAATTTGTACCTGCTGTTTATAGTTAAATTTATATGCTTTCAAAATCTCAAATCAGTTTTATTAAATCTTTACATCAAAAAAAGTACCGTAAAGAAAGTGGAATATTTATTATTGAAGGTATAAAATCTATTGTAGAGTTTATCAATTCCAACTATCAATTGCATAGTATTTATTACGATCCTACTTATTTTCAATCCTTACCTAAATTCCCTACAAATATAAAGTTATTCGAGGTAAACAACGTGGAAATAACTAAGATTAGTACGCTCCAAGCTCCTCAAGGTATTTTAGCACTTGTTAATGTCCCTGTAAAGCAAAAATTAGACCTGAATTTATTAAAAGGTAAATTTTCTTTAGTCTTAGATGATGTGCAGGATCCAGGTAACTTAGGTACAATTATTCGAACGGCAGATTGGTTTGGGATCGATCAAATTATTTGTTCCGAGCAAACGGTTGAGGTTTATAATCCAAAAACGGTACAATCAACTATGGGTTCTTTAGCTAGGATGAATATTTTTTACACTAATTTAGAAGCCTTTATTGCGGCTACTAAGCTTCCCATTTTTGGTGCATTATTAGATGGTAATAACATTTATGAAGTTAATTGGGGCCAAGAAGGATTAATTTTATTGGGAAATGAAGGACATGGAATTTCCCAAAATCTAATTAATAAGATTACAATGCCGGTAACAATCCCTAGAATAGGCAAAGCTGAATCATTAAATGTAGCAGTTTCAGCAGCTATATTCTGCAGTGAATTAGGCAAGTTGAGCCTAAAACGTTAATATGTTAACAAGTATTGACATTATTTTATTTGCTTTCTTTTTGCATCCTCATATATAATTACTATTTTTGCAACCTTGAATTTAAAGGGTCGAGTGGCCGAGTGGCTAGGCAGAGGTCTGCAAAACCTTCTACAGCGGTTCGAATCCGCTCTCGACCTCAGGTTTATATTAATTAAAGAAATAAAAAACGCATTATCATGGCAGTTACAAGATTAAAAAGAAAAGACAGATACAATAAAACAGTTTCTCGTTTAGAAGTAAAAACATTAAAATTAGCGACTAACATTGAATTAGGAAGTCGTTCACAGCAATCTACTAAAGATCAATTGGCTAAAAATAATGCTGTATTAGCTAAACTTACAGCTTCAGCTTAGTCTTTTATTCTTTTAAAACTTTAAAAAAGCATCTTGAATTTATTTTTGAGATGCTTTTTTGTGCGCGTTAATCGCCCCTTCTTCCCTCCCAACGTTATTCTTTTAGATCAAATTTCTTCCTTAGCACAGAACTATATTTTCTGGAAGATTGTATGCCCTTTTCAATAGGTCTTACTCGGATATCATTCGGATATTATTCGGATATTGTTCGGATATATGACAATTATACCCGAATAATATCCAGTTAAAAACCGAATAATATTTAAATATAATCTAGTCTGTAAGACTAGATAGTATAGTACTAGCGTATTCATCATATTATACACTTAATAAAAAGAATAAAAAAACACTTGCGTAAGTAATTACTTACATATATATTTGTAAGCAAATACTTACATATCAAAAAATGAGAAGAGATGTTTTTCAGGCAATTGCAGACCCAACGAGAAGGGAAATCATAAATTTAATAGCATTTAAGTCGTTAAACTTAAATGCTATTTCAGAAAATTTTGACATGAGCCGACCGGCTATTTCACAACACATCAAAATTCTTACTGAATGTGGGCTGGTTACCATTAAAAAAGAAGGAAGAGAGCGGTTTTGCAAAGTTCGGTTTCAGAAACTAAATGAAGTAGCAGATTGGATTGAACAATACCGAACATTTTGGACAAACAAATTGGATGCACTTGAGGTTCATCTATCAGACAATGAACTTAATATTAAACCTAAATTATAATAAGATGAATAAGCAACCTGTGATTGTAGAAAGATTATTTAATGCTCCCAGCGCTAAAGTTTGGAGTGCAATAACAACTAATGAGGAAATGAAAAAATGGTATTTCCAACTAGCGGACTTCAAGCCCAAAGTGGGCTTTAAATTTGATTTTATGGGTGGCCCAGATGCTAATACGCAATATCTACATCTTTGCGAGGTAACGGAAGTAATTGAAGGCAAGAAAATAGCTTATACCTGGCGCTACGATAATTACCCTGGAAATTCATTGGTAACTTGGGAAGTGTTCGATAAAGGAGAACAAACGTTAGTAAGAATTACACATACAGGCCTGGAATCATTTGAAGAAGCTGGAAAAGATTTTGCGAAAAGCAACTTTAACGAAGGCTGGACGCACTTCTTATATACAGCCTTAAAGGGATATTTGGAACCGGCAGCCTAAATTAAATTAATTTACTTTTTGCAAATCCTTAAATTTCAGTTAATTTTAGAAATGAGCCAAAATGTAGATCCTTCATTACCAGAGTTGAGTTTTAGTGCCGATGGACAACTAATCATCCTGACTTCAACATCATCATCAAAATCAGATTTTGATTTTTTTAAAGGTAAATGGAATCTTCGAAATAAAAAATTACAAACTCGATTTGCAAATTGCACAACCTGGGTTGAGTTTAATTCAACCCAGGAAATGTACCCAATCTTAAACGGAATTGGTAATATTGATAATTTCCTGGCCAAATTTGACGGCGAACCATTTGAAGGAATGACAGTTCGATTATTCAATCCAAAAACGCGGTTATGGAGTATTTATTGGGCCGATTCGAATACTGGAGTATTAGACCCTCCGGTTTTAGGCTCCTTCGATGAAAATAATATAGGTCATTTCTTCACAAAGGATGTACATGAAGGCAAAGAAATTATCATGGCCTTTCGTTGGGACGCTAGAGATAAGAATAACCCTATTTGGAGCCAGGCTTGCTCTATGGATAGAGGGATAACATGGGAATGGAATTGGTATATGTATATGAGTAAAATTAGCACCTAACATGCAGGCAACAAAACTAACTACAATAGATGAATATATTGCTGGCTTTCCTATAGAAGTGCAAGAACATTTATATCAGATTAGGGAAACTATCAAAAAAGCAGCTCCTACTGCGACAGAAAAAATAAGTTATGGCATGCCAACTTTCCATTTACACGGAAACTTGATACATTTTGCAGGCTACAAAAACCATATTGGCCTCTACCCCGCCCCGCAAGGAATTGAAGCATTTAAAGAAGAGCTATCAGTTTATAAAGGAGCAAAAGGATCTGTGCAATTCCCCTTGGATAAACCAATGCCTTTAGACCTTATTGCGAGGATAACTATGTATAGAGTAGCGCAACAATTAAAAAAAGCTAAATAAAAGATATACTTATCGCTAGATCTTTTCATTGAATTCTATTTATTGTAACCTTTTTATTTCTGACCTACTCTATGTAAATAGAAAGCTGAAATTATAACTAAACAAGCTAAAAATGGAAACAATTAATTTAAATCAATCGATTAAGCCTACATTTAATTTATTAAAGCTAACCTATGGCATTGTGCCCGTAGTTGCAGGACTTGATAAATTTACAAATCTATTAACGCAGTGGGATCAATATCTTAATCCGGATGTAGCTCAACTTCTTCCATTCTCGGGACAAACCTTGATGATGGCTGTTGGATGCATAGAAATAATTGCTGGCATTATCGTATTAATTAAGCCCGCTATTGGTGGGTTAATTGTAGCCGCATGGCTAACATTGATAGCTCTTACACTTTTAACAAGTGGTCATTTTTTAGATGTTGCAGTAAGAG
>DATJDT010000111.1:0-7751 GCA_035497275.1 Pedobacter sp. | reverse complement strand
GGTTAATTCTTCCATGCCCTTATTCAGAAAGCTGTCTTCAGAAAGTAAATCAAATACTGGTGGAACAAATTTAGTATGCCTATTTGAACCCGCTAGCTTACCAGAAAATGCTGCTAGATAACCTATTTCATTTGCGCTATTTTGTACCACTAATACGCCAAACATTTTGCCAATGACCATTCCTTTACCATCGGCCAAGCCAAAGTTATGCTGCCATTCCTGTTGGTTTTGAAGATGATCTTGTAATTCTTCTGCCGCTAAAATGCAAAGCGGATGTGGCGCATCTTTGCTTAAAGTAAAATGTGAAGGTAATTTATAGGCCTTAGTAGATTTTGAGAAATGATTAAAAAATGGAATAGTGGCTATCATTTCGCCTAAGATGTCAAATTCTTTTCGTTCTCAGTTTGTGGTTTCCCTTTTCCATTTGGTTTCCCCTTTCCAGTTTCAATTAAACTGCGTAAACTGTTCTGGATATAGTTTGTCCAGGAATCTCTACAGATATCATAGCACTCATAAGCTGCAACTAAACCTTGATGGGTCATGCGAACCTGTGTTTTTCCATCTATTTGTGAAATGTCGAAAATAATTTTTGTGCCTGTCCATTCGGATGTGTCCTCAGTAAAGTTGAAATAATTGTCCTTCACAAACCAAACTATTTTTTGATTAGGAATAAGCTCAATGATTTTCATCGTTGAACGATGCACGTCTTCATAGTGATAGTGAAATTCACTATCTAGTTTATCTGTTGCGCCTTCAATTTCTTCAGACCACCATCCTCGAACATTATTAATAGCGTTATATGCCTCTTCTGGCGATTGATCTACTGCTATTGCTGTCGTAAAATCTTGATTTTCCATATGCTTAGTTTTTATTTTAATGAGTTCTTTTTAGCTGATAAAGCGTAGCCGAATTTAATTAAAGTAAATGTAGCGCTAAAATGGGATTAGCCTAGGGTGTAAAGCAGACTTTCTAAAGGGTTAATTTGGACAACATATAATCGCCTATAATAGAAATAATATGGGTTTTAATGTTAACGACTAAAAACTAAACTAGATTCTAAGACCGCAAGGGTGTCTTGTGTGCCTTGCTTACCAAGTTTGGTGGTGATATTATCTGCAATTTCATTAAATATAATGCCAGACCATTGTTGAGCAGAAACGCCATACGTAGGGTGTGAAGAAGTCTGCTTCAGCTTATAGGCTGTATTCGATAGCAAAAATTTATCATAATTTCCTCTAGCAACCCTTACTTCTTGTGTTATATAATTGTTAGGCCAACTAGGTACCGGTGTTTTCTTTGCCTGATATTTAAAAATTTGATCAATGAGCGCCTCATTGTTTCGAATTATATTGGCTGAATAAAACAAACTTAAATCACCTTCCCTAACAACGCTATATTTTAACTTATCATTTCCATTAAAAATTACTGTGTCTTTGGATAAGAAAGTGATTTTACTATCGTCAGGAGAAAATTTATCGGGAGTAATAAAATAATTTTTTTCTTTTTCGATAAATTGGTTGATAGTTGCTTGATCTTTTATTTCACCGTCTACGGTATATAAACGTATCTCAGTTTTTTTAACTAAATTTTGGAGATGAAGTGTTAGTGGAAAAGTTACATTTTCTTCTACTTTATCTATTTCTTTTTTACAAGAGAAGGATAAACAAAGGACAAGAAAGGCAATTGTATTCGTGATTTTCATCTTGGTTTTTTTCATCTTAACCGGTCAGCACTTTTAAGCAGTTGCTCATCTCTATTGATGCCTCTAATTGCCAAAAGACATAAAGCAATAGCTAAAGGAGGCAAAAACATACCCGCATCGTAATTAGCAGTTTCTAATCCGCCTGGGATTTTTTTCGCATACACACTACACCAAAAAGAAAGGCCAATGATCAGCACGATGCTAACGTATGCTATTTGTTTCTGTAATTTCCTTTTTTTAAAGTTAAATATGTTAACAAAACATACGATGGCAACTGCCGAAACACTTAATAAAAGAGGTAAATAACTTTCTATTTGCTTGTTTGTCCCAGCAACTTTTTGATATAAACCACTAGCAATGATATAAAATTCTCCACCAATAAGGTTCGATTTTACCATCGGAAGAAATAATAAACAGCTAATGCAAATAGCGGCTAACAATAGCCAGATAGATTGTATTCTTTGAATCATAATCATTAAAATAATTAAACAAACTTAATAAAAGATTTATGGAGTTGTAATGTTGGAACGTGGAAAAGTTGAAATGTTACATCAATCTTAAATTTAAAACTTGTCAACATTAAAACATTCTAAGTATTTTTGTCAAAAGTGAACAACAGGAGATATTTTATCGAAATCAGTTATAATGGAACTAATTTGCATGGTTGGCAGGTACAACCAAATGCATTAACTGTACAAGAATGCTTAGATAAGGCACTTTCGGTATATTTTAGACAAGAGGTAGTAAGCTTGGGCTGTGGCCGAACGGATGCTGGGGTTCATGCTACTCAATTTTATGCCCACTTTAATATCGTAGCAATTGATGAAGAAATTGTAATTAAGGCAGTTTCTGGAATTAATTCCTTGTTGCCCTATAGTATAGCCGTAAAGCGAATTTTTGCTGTAAGTGATGATGCGCATGCACGTTTTGATGCAATCTCAAGAGCCTATCAGTATCATATTCATTTCAAAAAAGATCCATTTAAACTAGATCGATCTTGGTTATATAAAGGCGAGTTAGATTTGATCGAGATGAATAAGGCGGCAGCGGTGCTGTTAGATTTTACTGATTTTTCATGTTTTAGCAAAGCTAATACACAAACTTTTACCAATAATTGTAAGGTTGACCTAGCCTACTTCGAAATGGAGGGGGATGGTTCATTCATCTTTAATATTAGGGCCGATCGTTTTTTGCGTAATATGGTAAGGGCAATTGTAGGTACATTAATATTAGTTGGCAAGGGCGAAATTACGGTTGCGGATGTATTAAATGTAATAGCAAGTAAGAACCGTAGTAAAGCGGGGCAATCTGTACCTGCATGCGGCTTATATTTGGTAAAAGTAGAATATCCATATGTTTAGCGGTGAAACATAGGGAGATAGTAATAAGCGGCTTGGCGTAACCAATGAACTAATAAAGAATAAACCAATAAATTATTCAATGTCTAAAATAACAGGCGATACCTTTAACGTAGGCTTACTTAAACGAGTTTTTGAGTATGTAAAACCATACCGGAACATTTTTATTTGGTCGGTTGTGTTAACGGTGTCGTTAGCAGCTATCACACCTGTTAGACCGTGGCTGATCGGTTATACACTTGATCATTTTATTTTAGAGGGCAACTACATGGGATTGGTTGAAATGACCATTTTAATGATCATTCTATTAGTGATACAATCTATAATACAGTATAGCCAAACCCTACTAACAAATACGATTGGTCAATCAGCTATACGAGATTTAAGGATCAATGTTTTTAATCATATAAGTAGATTAAGGTTAAAGTATTTCGACCAAACACCGATTGGCCAATTAATTACACGTACCGTATCTGATCTAGAGACAATAGCTGATATATTTTCGGAAGGGTTAATTGCAATGATTGGCGATCTACTTCAAGTAATCGTGATCATCTGCGTAATGTTTTATATTGATTGGGAATTAACCCTAGTCGTACTGCTTCCAATCCCATTTTTAATGGTAGCCACACGTATATTTCAAAAATCGATCAAGGTAGCCTTTCAAGAGATTAGAACTGAGGTTGCAAACCTAAATACTTATTTACAAGAACATATTAGTGGTATTTCAATCATTCAGTATTTTGCAAGGGAAGAACAAGAATATCAAAAATTTAAAAAGATCAATTCACGTTACCGTGATG
Organism: Pedobacter sp.; assembly: GCA_035497275.1. Taxonomy (GTDB): domain Bacteria; phylum Bacteroidota; class Bacteroidia; order Sphingobacteriales; family Sphingobacteriaceae; genus Pedobacter. Next base: position 3,888 of record DATJDT010000111.1, on the reverse strand, counting down.
CTAATATTCGTTCAAACTGGTATTACTCTATCTTTTTCCCGGTAGTTGAATTAATTTCAGCTCTTTCATTGGGCTTATTGATCTGGTATGGTTCTAGAAGTATACTAGCTAAACCACTCGATGTACAACCTGGCACGATTACCTCATTTATTTTGTTTATCAATATGCTGTTTAGACCAATTAGGGAGCTTGCAGATAAGTTTAATACCCTGCAAATGGGGATGGTTGGAGCCGAGCGCGTATTTAAAGTTTTAGATACACAAGAAACTACGTTAAACAATGGTACGCTTGCGCCATCGCAAATGCAAGGGGCAATTAGTTTTGATAAGGTATGGTTTAGTTATACGCAAGATGGAGATGTAGCCGATGATCAATATGTGCTAAAGGATATTTCATTTGAAGTAAAAGCAGGGCAAACAGTTGCGCTTGTGGGCGCTACAGGAGCTGGAAAATCGTCGACCGTTAATATTTTAAGCCGTTTTTATGAAACACAAAGCGGGAGCATTAAGATAGATGGAGTTGATATTAAGGCTTATGAGTTAAATTATTTACGAAGTCGTATCGCCACAGTTTTACAAGATGTTTTTCTTTTTTCAGATACTATTTTCAATAATATCACACTCAATAATCCAGCAATAACGTATGATGAAGTAGTTGAGGCGGCTAAAAAGGTTGGAGCTCATGATTTTATTGAGCGGTTACCCGGGGGGTATCACTATAATGTGATGGAGCGTGGAGCAACACTTTCTTCAGGTCAAGCCCAATTAATTTCTTTCATTAGAGCATTGGTTTACCAACCTGTTATTTTGGTTTTGGATGAAGCTACCTCATCCGTTGATACGGAAACAGAAATGATGATACAAAAGGCGATCGAACAGTTGATGCAGGGTAGGACTTCTATTGTGATTGCCCATCGTTTATCTACCATTCAAAAAGCTGATTTGATTGTGGTTTTAGATAAGGGAGAGATTAAAGAAAAGGGTACTCATCAAGCTTTGCTAAAAATGAACGGCTATTATAAACGCTTATACGATTTACAATTTTCATCGGTAGGAATAGCTAAAAGTTAATTTCTAATTAACTGTTCTTCTTTATAATAAATAAAAGCATCTGATCCTTTTTTTTCGGTCTTTTCTTGTGATAAAATGATGCTTTTTATGCGTAGGTATTTTATTTTCCAGGTTTCGACTGGAGTAGTTTTAAAACTAATATGGTCACCAGTTTCATCAATTGTATAGTTTACAGTATCTCCCTTCTTTACATATTTATCTTCCTTTGTAAATACTAAAGTGTCGATAGGCAATACAACGTTTGGAGCACTTAAGCCATAATAAATGGTGTCATTCATAATTGTATCGCCGTTTTTTGTAGTCATATTAATGGTTTTTAGCAAAGGCCATTTTCCAATAAAGTGATTCTTTACAAATTGTTGGTCGTTGATCTCTTCTTTTTTGCAGGCAAAGAAAATGACAGCAGCGAAAGCGAAAAGAATAATTGAAAAGATATATTTTCTCATATAATACAAAGATAGAATTTTTTGACCGATAGTATTTTATCTAATGTTAATGCTATTTCATAAAAACGGAGGTAAAAGCATAAAATTTTATATCTTCAAATTTAAATCCATTTAAATGAAATCTGTTTTCTCCAATTTAACCTTTCAAGTTTTAGTCGCCATTGCTTTAGGTATTTTGGTGGGTGTTTTTTACCCCGGTTTTGCCTCGTATGCTGAGTTGATCAGTAAGAGTTTCATCAATATGATTAGCATGCTCATTGCACCAATTATATTTTTTACAATTGTTTTGGGTATTGCCCATATGGGAGATATGAAAAAAGTTGGCAGAGTGGGCGGCAAAGCTTTGATTTATTTTGAAATTGTAACTACGTTGGCTATTGTTATTGGAATGCTAGTGGCTAATTTATTAAAGCCTGGCGTGGATGTAAATGTGCCTGCCGGTGATGTAGCCAAGATTGCAACTTATGCGGCACAAGCTGGTGAAATTAAGTGGTTGGAATTTATAGCGCATATTATTCCTAAAAACATCTTTGAGGCCTTTACCAAGGGCGAAATCCTCCAAATCTTATTTTTTGCCATTTTATTCGGATATGGTTTGAGTAAAATGGGCGAAAAGGGGCATTCTGTAATTAGTACTTTCGATAAGATTTCGAATGTGCTCTTTAATATCATGAAGGTGGTAATGCGTGTTGCCCCAATTGGTGCATTTGGAGGTATGGCATTTAGTGTGGGCAAATACGGTTTAGGCACTTTGTTGCCTATGGCAAAGCTTATGGGGGCAGTATACTTAACCTGCTTTCTATTTATTTTTGTTGTACTAAATGCAATTTGCCGATATTACAAATTTAGTCTTTGGCAATATTTGAAGTATATCCGACAAGAGATATTAATTGTTTTGGGTACTTCGTCATCTGAGTCTGTTTTGCCTAGCATGATGAAGAAAATGGAAGACATTGGTTGTGATAAATCGGTTGTTGGTTTGGTAATTCCAACGGGTTATTCCTTTAATTTAGATGGAACGGCGATATATTTAGCGATGGCGGTTATTTTCTTGACCCAAGTTTTTCATATTGATTTAACCATTGGGGAGCAAATTTCTATTATGGCGGTGTTAATGGTAACGTCAAAAGGTGCTGCGGGAGTAACTGGCAGTGGTTTTATTGTGCTGGCAAGCACCCTTACGGCTTTAAAAATTATGCCTGTTGAGCATATTGCTATTTTATTGGGAGTTGATCGTTTTATGAGCGAAGCAAGAGCAATCACCAATATGATTGGGAATGGGATTGCGACAATTGTAATTGCAAAAAGCGAAAATGAATTTGATCAAAATAAATATTTAAAAGCCATACAGCCAGCAGCAATAGAAAAAGCAGAGGCAGATCATTTTTAATCTTTACTTATTTTCATAAATCTGCTTTTTGCATTTGACAATCCATCGCATTTAACTTAAGTTTGCACAAAAAATAGATATAATGAGTGTTTTAGTAAATAAAGATTCAAAAGTAATTGTTCAGGGGTTTACGGGTAATGAAGGTACTTACCATGCTGAGCAAATGATAGCTTACGGTACAAACGTTGTTGGCGGGGTAACACCTGGTAAAGGCGGTCAAACACACCTTGATAAACCTGTGTTTAATACAGTTAAGGATGCAGTTGATAAGGCTGGAGCTAATGTGTCTATTATTTTTGTACCGCCAGCATTCGCTGCAGATGCTATTATGGAAGCTGCAGAAGCAGGCATTAAAGTAATTGTTTGTATTACAGAAGGTATCCCAACAAAGGATATGATTGCTGTAAAATCTTATATCGCCGATAAAGATTGCCGTTTAATTGGTCCAAATTGCCCAGGTATTATCACTGCTGATGAAGCTAAAATTGGCATTATGCCAGGTTTTATTTTCAAAAGAGGTACAGTGGGTGTAGTTTCTAAATCTGGTACATTAACTTATGAGGCTGTTGATCAAGTTGTAAAAGCAGGCTTAGGTATTACTACAGCAATTGGTATCGGTGGTGATCCAATTATTGGTACAACTACTAAACAAGCTGTTGAATTATTAATGAATGATCCAGAAACTGAAGGTATCATCATGATTGGTGAAATTGGCGGTGGTATGGAAGCTGAAGCAGCCTTGTGGATTAAAGAAAATGGAACAAAGCCTGTGGTAGGGTTCATCGCCGGACAAACTGCTCCTCCAGGACGTAGAATGGGGCATGCTGGTGCGATTGTTGGAGGTGCCGATGATACAGCTGCAGCTAAAATGAAAATTATGGCTGAGTGCGGAATTACGGTGGTAGAAAGTCCAGCTGAAATTGGTGAAGCCATGGCGAAATTATTAAAGAAATAAGAAGCTTAATTTATACTGAGAACGCCT
>DATJDT010000110.1:0-2377 GCA_035497275.1 Pedobacter sp. | reverse complement strand
CAAAACAACTAAACCTCAACTTCAGCGCGCCGGACTATGAATTAAATGGCAAAAAAATTAAAGCTGTAAATGCTTCTGCATCTATCGATAGCACTGGAACAATACATATTTCCTTAGTTAACCTTGATGCAACCAAAACGATAGACATCAACACTGATATGTCGGCATTTAAATGGGCAGGTGTAGAAGGTTCAATCATCACCTCAAGTGCGGTTAATGATCATAATACCTTTGGCGACCCACAAAAAGTAAGAATGAGTAAATTCAATGGTGCTAAAAAAAATGGTGATCAATTACTGGTAAAATTACCTCCACATGCCGTTATTACTTTAACTCTAAAATAAGATCATGATGTTGAGCAAGGTTATACGGCTTTTGATATTACCCCTATTTTTTATAGTCGCTGCAAATGCTCAACTCCCAGCTAAAATAGTAACTGTTGCAACAAATGGTTGGGCCAATAACTCTGTTAATACAGTTATTTTTCGAAAAAACGCATTGGTAACCTATCAAAATACGCAATTTACTAGTTATTACGATGCTGAGCAATACGTGGTTTTAGCAAAAAGAAATATCAATAGTGCTAAATGGACTGTTTCACGAACTCAATATAAAGCAGATGCTACCGATGCCCATCGATCTATTAGCATTATGATAGATGGCAATGGCTATTTACATATTGCTTGGGGCCAGCATAATAATAAGCTCAATTATGCTAAATCGATTGCCCCTGGCTCACTTACGCTAGCTAACCAAACACCAATGCTAGGCCTAAAAGAAGATCGAGTAAGTTATCCCGAATTTTACACCCTTATTAATGGCGATATTCTTTTCATGTACCGCGATGGGGGGTCTGGAAATGGCGATTTAGTACTCAATCGATATGATGTTAAAAATAACCTATGGCGTCGAGTACAAAGCAATTTGATTGATGGCCAAGGAAAACGGAATGCTTATTGGCAAACTGCCGTTGATCAAAAAGGAAACATTCACATTTCCTGGGTATGGAGGGAAAGTCCGGATGTAGCTAGCAACCATGACCTGTGTTACGCTAAATCTGAAGACGGAGGTCTAACCTGGAAAAAATCGAACGGTGAGTTATACCAATTACCTATCAATGCAGCTAATGCCGAATATGCCTTAAAAATCCCTCAACAAAGCGAACTCATGAACCAAACCTCCATGTATGCAGATAATTTGGGTAACCCATTCATAGCTGGGTACTGGCGCGATAAAGGCTCTCTAATCCCTCAATATCATATAGTTTATCATTTAAATGGAATTTGGACAACACTCAATCTGAATTTCAGGAAAACGCCTTTCAGCTTAAAAGGCATGGGTACCAAACAAATTCCAATTTCAAGACCGCAGCTTGTTATTTGGAAAAACAGGGAAAACACGTCAGCTGCCTTAATCTTTAGAGATTTGGAAAGAGCGAATAAAGTGTCAATTGTAACCGCTAAAAATATGAAGCAACCAAAATGGATCATCAGCGATTTAACCACAAAAAGTGTTGGAGATTGGGAGCCAAATTACGATACCGAACTGTGGAAGAAAAAAAACAGGTTGGATCTGTTTGTTCAGCAAGTTGAACAGGTAGATAGTGAGGGGAAGGCAAACAAACAACCTACCCCTATCCAAGTCTTAACCTGGAAGAAGTAACAATTTTATCAACGCACAAATTATGAAAGTGAGAACTTATTTACCTTTGGTTTTAGTTATTTTATTAAATATTACGCAAGTAAAAGCGCAGCAAAATGACTGGGAAAATCCTCAGCTAGTAGATGTAGGCAAAGAAAAAACGCGTGTAGCGTTTATGCTCTTCAACAAAGTGCAAGATGCAATAGCCGATGAATATACTACTTCAACAAACTACAAATCGTTAAATGGAACTTGGAAGTTTAACTATGTCGACCAGTATAAGGATCGTAGAATGGATTTTTACAAAACTACATTAGATGATTCGGGTTGGGCAAATCTTAAAGTACCTTCTAACTGGGAGTTAAATGGATTTGGGATACCAATTTACACCAATATCACTTATCCACATCCAAAAAACCCTCCCTTTATAGGCCCAGATAACCCAGTTGGTACATACCGAAAAACTTTTACCGTACCCGAAAATTGGGATGAAAAAGTGGTAATGCTCCATTTCGGTTCTATTTCGGGCTGCGCGTTCATCTATGTAAATGGAATTAAAGTGGGTATGACAAAGGCGTCGAAAACCCCTGCAGAGTTTAATATAACCAAGCATCTTAAAAGAGGGCAAAATCTATTGGCGGTAGAGGTATTTCGGTGGCATGACGGGAGTTACTTGGAAGATCAAGACTTCTGGCGCCTAAGTGGAATAGAACGTAATGTTTATTTAACGGCTATG
>DATJDT010000109.1:0-21755 GCA_035497275.1 Pedobacter sp. | reverse complement strand
GAAAACATTCTAGGAGGTTATACCGCCTACAATTTCCGCAAGAATGGATGGGGTATTAAAGGAGGTTTAAGAGCCGAAATAACAGATGTTAATTTCGATCTTTCAACTGGGAAAAGCTATAATGTAAACCCTTATGTGAGCTTATTCCCTAATCTCTCTTTAAATCGTTTTTTCAGAAAGCGATATAATTTTGGAGCAACCTATAGTGTTAGGGTAAATAGACCAAGAGAGAATACGCTTAACCCTCAGATTAATAATGCAGATAGCTTAAATATTTCTTATGGAAACCCCGATTTGATGCCTTCTTATACGCATCAAATGGATTTCAGTTTCGGTGCTTTTGGAAATAAATGGTCTTTTACCCCACGTATTTCCTATTCAAGAAGTACGGGCGTAATTGAACGTTATCGTATTGTAAACAAAAATGGTGTTTCAGAAAGCACATTTGAAAATGTAGGAGCTAATACCGCTATATCGTTAATGTTAAATGGTAACTATCGCCCAACTGCAAAGATTACAATGAATGCGAGTTTTAATATATTTCAGTCAAAATATACCTCTCATTTAAATTCTTCTTTAAATAGAGATGGTTTAAGCTTAAGAGCTGTATTTGGTCTTTCAATGCAATTACCTTATAAAACTGCGTTCGAATCGAATGTAAACTATACCAATACACTCAATGCACAAGGAAGAAGTAAAGGGTCAATTATTAGCAGCTTCGGAGCGCGCAAGAATTTTCTCAAAAACAAAGTAACTGCTAGGATCAGCACAAATGACCCATTTGGCAGAAGAAACAACATAACAATTAACCAAGGTGATAACTTTACTTCTGAGAGTTATGGAACAAATAACTCAAGTAACGTAATGTTAAGTTTGAGTTATCGCTTTTCTAAAATTAAATCTACTAAAGCCACTGTTCCGCCGCCACCTAAAAATAACCAATAATATATTGCGTTAAATTATTAGATAAATTTTAATCGGCTCTACGTTATTGTTTATCTTTACTAGATGATTTTCGACCTAAGCAAAACAAACTCAATCGCTAATACGTTCCTCGCCGAACTAAGGGATGAAAATATTCAAAAAGATGCCATGCGCTTTAGAAAAAACTTAGCACGATTAGGCGCTTTTTTTGCTTACGAGATTAGCAAAACATTAACCTATACCGAAGTGAGTACGCCGACCCCATTAGGTACTGCAAAAAGTCAGATATTAACGGAACAGCCTGTTTTAGCTACCATTTTAAGAGCTGGCTTGCCAATGCAGCAAGGTCTACTCAGCGTATTCGATCGTGCGGAATGTGCTTTTATCACTGCCTATCGAAAAACAAAGAAGAGTGGCGATTTTATCATTCAAATGGAGCATATTTCTGCGCCAAATCTGGAAGGTAAAACCGTTATTTTAGCCGACCCAATGTTGGCAACTGGATTAAGTATAGTGCTTTGTGCCAAAGAATTAATTAGCCAATATCAAATCCAAAAGCTACATATTGTAGCTGCAATTGCAAGCGCCGAAGGTGTAAAACATGTAAGAGCAAACCTACCTAAAGCAGATTTATGGTTAGGTGCAATTGATGAAGAAATGACCAGCAAATCTTATATCGTTCCGGGCTTAGGCGATGCCGGTGATCTAGCGTATGGAATTAAACAATGATTAAACATATTTTCTTCGACCTCGACCATACTATTTGGGATTTTGACCGCAATGCAAAAGAAACACTTCTTGAACTTTACGAAATTCATCAATTAAAGTCTTTAGGCATCCATTCGGCAACAGAGTTTATTGATCGATATACCGAAAACAATCATCAATTATGGGCTAAATACCATTTAGGAGAAATCAGTAAAGAAACACTGAGAGCAGAAAGGTTTAGCAAAACGTTTATAGAGCTAGGAATAAAACCTAATTTGGTACCACAACAGTTTGAAGACGATTATGTAAGGATGGGCCCTACACGAACCAACTTGTTTGATGGTGCAGCAAACGTTTTGTCTTATTTACAGCAAAAATATACTTTACACATTATTTCTAACGGCTTTAAAGAAACTACATTAATCAAAATGAGAGTCTCGAACCTCAATTCTTATTTTACGAATGTAATCATATCGGAAGATGTTGGGGTAAATAAACCAAATCCAACGATTTTTCAGTACGCATTAACTAAAGCCAAAGCGAAAAAAGAAGAGAGTATCATGATTGGCGATAGTTTGGAAGCTGATATCAGGGGCGCACAGAATTTTGGGATCAGGGCAATTTATTTTAATCCCTTAAATATCCCGCAACCCAGCGATGTAAAGTGGCAGATTAATCATCTAAACGAATTACTTAATCATTTTTAATTTTTATTCCATGGGAATTGCTAAAATAAGTCAGTCAATTTTAAAAATCGTTGGCGTATATAAAACTCATCTATCCACTAAAGCAGAGGAAGAGTTTCAACTTAGCCCCCCAATTGGAGGCTGGTCATATAGCGAAGTATACTCACATATTTTCGATTCAAGTTTGCTTTCTTTAATGGCTCTTCAAAACTGTATCAATGGTGAGGGAAAACCTGAAGCAACTCCATTAGGCACTAAAGCTGTTTTATTTTTTGGCATGTTGCCTCCAGGAAAAAAATACCAAGTTCCAACTAGGCTTGTCGAAAGAGTAAAGAAAATTAACATCATGGCGGCCCAACAGTTTATGTTAGATTTTGAACTTCAGCTCGCTAAAATTTATCCCCATATTAATGGCGCTGACCTCAAAATAAAAACTAAACATCCGCGACTGGGATATTTGAATGCCAAACAATGGCTAAAGTTTATAGAAATCCACTTAAATCATCATCTTAAACAGTTAAAGAGGATAGAAAATAGTTTTGAGTTAGCGGTGTAATTTTATCATCTTTGAATAACTAGCTAATTAGATATGAAACGGATATTATATGTATGTTGTCTTTTAAGTTTAACCGCTTGTAACAACAAAAAGCCTGACACAGCTCAAACATACCCTAAAACACCTACAGGAATAAGTGGTATTCAGCAGTCTGGGCCAAAAAGCACCATGCAAGCGAGTAATACCGGCGGGTTAAATCCCGTTCATGGAGCACCCGGACATAGATGTGATATTGCAGTTGGGGCACCTCTAAATTCAAAAGCCTCCAATGCAGCTGCACCTAAAATTAATCCTCCAGCTGATACCATTCTTTCAACGCCTCAAGTGCTCAATGAAAAAGGGCAACGATTAAATCCTGCGCACGGTAAACCCGGACATAAATGTGAAATCGCTGTTGGAGCTCCTTTAACTTAATCGATGAAGCTACCGGCAATAAAAGGTTTTAATGAGGATGCATTTAACAAGTATTTAAAGAATACTGGTTGGTTAATGATTGCACGAGTTGGGAGTTTAGCAATTAAAATTCTAGTCGGATTTGCCATAACCAATTATTTAGGCAAAGAGCTCAACGGAATTTTAAATTATCCTACTGCATTCACAACTTTTTTCGTCGCTGCCGCTGCGCTAGGTCTGGATGGTTTTATTACACGTGAGCTTTTGAGGACACCAGAAAACAGAGATCAACTTTTAGGGACTGCTTTTTGCCTAAAACTCATGGGGGGCATTCTCATCACTCCTTTGATCTATATTTCATACTTGCTCTGGAATAGCCATAAAGAAATAGAAACTCCGCTAACTTATGTCCTAATTGTCGGCTTAACTGGAATTACACAGGCCTTTTACATTACAGACAGTTATTTTCAGTCGAGAGTGCAAGCAAAATACGTGATGCGTGTTCAGGTGTTTGGGAATATACTTTCTGCCTTTCTTAAATTAATATTTATATTCCTGAAATTGGGTGTCGAATGGTTTGTTTTTGCATTGTTGCTAGATACACTAATTTTAGCCATCGGCTATGTATACTTCTACCAAGTAAAAGCAGACAGCATTTTTAAATGGGTTTTTAACCCCACCTTGGCAAAATATTTAATTAAAAATTCATGGCCCCTAGCACTGTCGGCTATATTGGTTTCTATTTACATGAAAATCGATCAAATAATGGTTGATAATTACCTTGGCACAGGTGCTTTGGGTATTTATTCTACCGTTGTATCCCTTAGTGAGAGCTGGTATTTTATTCCGGTCGCTATTGTAACATCGGTATTCCCTGCAATTATGAATGCAAAAAGGGATGACCCAGAAAGGTATATAAAAAGATTTCAAAACATGTACGATCTAATGGTTTGGATCAGTTTAGGGGTTGCAATATGTATGACCTTTGCATCTCCTATCATTTATCGTATTGTTTATGAAGAGGAATTTTGGGGTGGTGCCCACGTACTCACAATTCATGTATGGGCCGGAGTTTTTGTTTTTTTGGGAAGTGCGAGCGGACAGTATTTAATCGCCGAAGGTTATACAAAACTCTCCATGCTACGTACAGCCATGGGTGCACTGGTAAATATCTTATTAAACATTGTTTGGATTCCAAAATATGGTATTATGGGAGCAGCTTTAGCAACCTTAATAGCGTATTTTACGGCAACTTTCTTTATTCTTTTTATTCCCAAAACACGACCGCAAGGAATAATGATGTTAAAATCCTTATTTTTGGTTTCATTATTTCAAAAAATAGTTAAACGTTGAGTAAACTTAAAGCATTAGCAAACTTAATAACAAAGCCAAAAAGGCTTTTTTCTCTCTTATCGCACGGGCATAAGGGATATCTCGATACCATTGGCTGGTTTAAGGCTTTCGATAATCAACAAGCTGTAGATGGTAAAGGGTTACCTATTCCCTGGGTTACCTATTCCTTTATCGACTTCATTAAGCCGAGATTAACTAAAGATTTAACCATTTTTGAATATGGTTCTGGGAACTCTACTTTATTCTATGCTAAAAATGTACGCAGGGTAGTGTCTGTTGAACATGATGAAGCCTGGTTTCATAAAATCGTAAAAGAAAAGGCCGAAAATGCTGAGATGATTTTCTGCAAGTTGGATACTGATGGCGATTACAGTAAAAAGGCAGCATCGTTAGGCGAAAAATTCGACATTATTATTGTTGATGGTCGCGATCGAGTAAATTGTTGCAAATATGGAGTTGATGCACTCACCGAAAAAGGCGTTATTGTTTTAGACGACTCAGAACGAGAAAGCTATCACGGCGCAAGAGTTTTCTTACTAAAACAGGGATTTAAAGAACTCTCTTTTTCTGGAATTTCTCCTGGCTTATTTTACGAAAAAGCAACCTCTGTTTTTTATAAGACAGATAACTGTCTAGCTATCTAATTTTCAATGGCAAATAATACCAATATGTTAAGTGAAGAGGTAAAAACTGCTTACGACGATTTCTATACAAATAGTGATACCGAATGGAGAATGCTAGGCGCTAAATATAAGGCCCAGAATATCATTGATGTATGCCAGAGCCTTCAGCCTAAAAAAGTATTAGAGGTTGGCGCTGGCGATGGGAGCATTTTGTATTACCTAAATGAATGGAACTTCGGCGAAGAATTATATGCCTTAGAAATAGCGCAAAGTGGCGTAGATTTAATAAAGAACAGAAACTTAGGCCGACTTAAAGACGCCCAAACTTTTGATGGTTATCAAATTCCCTATCCTGATGATAGCTTTGATCTAATTATCTTAGCGCATGTATTAGAGCATGTAGAACATGAGCGAATTTTAATTCGAGAACTAAAACGGGTTGCCAAGCATATTGTAATCGAAGTACCAAAAGATTACCGTTTTGGTGTTGATCATCGAATGAAACATTTTCTGGATTATGGGCATATCAATATGTACACCCCAACTTCATTACGGTTTCTGCTAAAAAGTGAAGGCCTCGAAGTGATCGCTGATAAAGTTTCTATGACTCAACCAGAGGTAAATTATTTTAATGAGTTCGTAAATAAAAAATCAGACAAATCTCTTGTTAAAAAATTAAGAATAGCTTTAGAATATTATGTAAAAAATAGCTTAGGTAAAATTTTAGGAAAGAAAAAACAAGAACAATTTGCCAATGCTTATACCGTTTTAACTAAAAAATCTGATCAAAATTTACATATTTTTTAGTTAGTTTACCTAGACTTATGCAGAACCTAGCTCCTATAGCACTTTTCGTTTATAACCGTCCGCAACATACGGAGCGTACTATTAAATTCCTGCAGCAGAATGAGCTGGCCACAGAAAGTAGATTATTTATCTTTTCTGATGGCGCAAAAACTCCTGCAGACGAGGAGAAGGTATTGGAAGTGCGAAGCTTTATACAAAAAGTTGATGGATTTAAGTCGGTCACACTGATCGAACGAAAAGAAAATATGGGTTTGGCCAATTCGATCATTGATGGGGTAAGCCAGTTAACAAAAACATACGGACAAATTATCGTTTTTGAAGATGACCTGATTTCATCACCCTATACCCTTACCTATTTTAATGAAGCGCTGAACCGTTACAGAAAAGAAGAACGGGTAATGCATATTGGTGCTTATATGTATCCTTTAACACAGCAGAATTTACCAGAAAGCTTTTTTTATAGAGCTGCTACCAGTTGGGGTTGGGCTACATGGGAGCGTGCTTGGGCACATTTTGAGCCTAATATCGATAGCCTGATGAAGCAATTTGATAAACCCAAAAAAACTGCATTCTCAATAGACAATACGATGAATTTTTGGAGGCAGATGCGTCAATTCAAAAAGGGCAAGAACAACAGTTGGGCAATTAGATGGTATGCTTCTATTTTCTTAAAAAATGGCTTAACATTAAATCCTTCGCAATCTTTGGTCAATAATATTGGTCACGATGGAACAGGTGTCCATTCGGGGATCAATGACATTTATAATGTGATTATCAATCCAAAAGCTATAGCAGAATTTCCAACACTTCTAAAAGAAGATGAAACAGCTTATAAAGCCATTAAAGCTTTTCTACAACATAGAAAAGGTAGCATGATGGTTAGGGTTAAACGCTTTGTGAAGGAAAAATTAACACAATACTTTGGCCGCAAATAATCATAAATTATTAGATTTAGACCTCATTACAAACCATATCATGAAGAAATTGCTAATTATTACCCTTTTTACCCATTTGTCGTTCGCTTTTGCACAAACACCGCCAAAACCTTATGGCGCAGTACCTAGCGAAAGACAATTAGCGTGGCATGATGTTGAAATGTATGGCTTGGTGCATTTTACACCCACAACTTTTGAAGATAAGGAGTGGGGATATGGAGATGCTGATCCAAAAATTTTTAATCCAACAAACTTTGACGCCGAACAAATTATCAAAGCTGCTAAAGATGGAGGGCTAAAGGCCATCATACTTGTTGCAAAGCACCATGATGGTTTTGCTTTATGGCCGACAAAAACTACTGAATATAACATTTCAAAAAGTCCTTTCAGAGATGGAAAAGGAGATATGGTTAAAGAAATGGAGCAAGCTGCACGGAAATATGGTCTAAAATTCGGTGTGTATTGCTCTCCTTGGGACAGGAATAATAGTAAATATGGCACAGCTGATTATTTACCCCTTTATCAAGCACAACTTAAAGAGTTATATAGTAATTATGGTGAACTTTTTATGAGTTGGCATGATGGTGCAAACGGTGGTGATGGTTATTATGGCGGAGCTAAAGAAAAACGATCTATAGATAACACTACCTATTATGATTGGAAAAATACTTGGCAAATTACAAGAACCATGCAGCCAATGGCGAACATCTTTAGTGATGTTGGCTTAGATGTACGTTGGGTGGGTAATGAACAGGGATTCGCTGCAGATACCAGCTGGGCAACTTTCACTCCTATGCCTGCCAAAGGACAAAATGTAGCTGTTCCAGGTCAATCTAATTATCCCGATAGTCCGAAAGGTATTAGAGACGGTAAATTTTGGATGCCTGCAGAATGTGACGTTCCCCTTCGAAGAGGATGGTTTTTTCATGAAAAAGAAAAGCCAAAAAGCCCAGATCAGCTATTTGACCTCTACCTTAAAAGCGTTGGTCGTGGAGCAGATTTAGATTTAGGATTAGCGCCCAATACCAAAGGGTTGCTGCATGACGATGATGTAGCTTCATTAAAAGCATTTGGGGAAAAGGTTAAGCAAACATTCGCAATTAACCTTGCTAAAAAGGCTAAAATAAGTACAGAGAATAGTCGTGGTAAAAACTTTAAGCCAAGTTTTATCGTCGATGGCAATAAAAATACTTATTGGGCAACTAGCGATGAGAAAACACAGGGTGTAATTACCCTTGAATTTAAAGAAGCCGTAACATTTGATATTGTTAGTCTACAGGAATACATTCAATTGGGCCAACGCGTTGATGGCTATAGCATTGAAGTAATGGCAAATAACAACTGGAAAGAAGTTGCTGCAGGCGCTAGTATTGGTGCTAAGAGGCTTATTAAAATCAATCAACCCATAAGTACTACCAAAGTTAGAATTAAGTTAAGTGCACCTGTTTGCATTACACTTAATGAAGTGGGACTTTATTCATTGCCCAAATAAGGCAACAGGGATTTCCATTTTCTTAAAAAGAGCCATTAATTATGGAAAGCTAGCTAATGAAATCAATTTAATGACAAAAGCTAACTACGAAACATATTATCAGCAGGCAATAAACAACCCAAAAAGTATGATGTGGATTCGCAATAAGATTTAGTCTTCTTTCTTCGCTCTTAGCTTATTCAATTCCCTAGTTAATTCCCTTATTTCGCGCCGATAGTACTGAGTACTTTCGGCGCATTCCTTATATAGCAATGCCACTATCTTCGACTCGATCTCTGCCACTTTCAATCTAAATTCGGCCTTTGAACGTTGTTGCTTTGTAAGCTTAAGCGCGAGCATTTGTTTAGCAAGCGATTCGTTTTCTTTCCACAAATCGATGCCCCTTTCTTGAACTATGATCAGTTTTCTCCCTGTAGCTAGATCACTAGGAATCTTGAAGATGGTATGATATGTCTCCCAATTTTGCCTATATTTTTTCTCCAACGCCATAAATTCTGCTGTTTGAATACGAGGCGTATTCTTGATCACAATAAAACCAAATACAAAAGTTAAACACCCAACTAAGGCATATCTTATCATTGCTGATGCTTTCCACTTCCCCAACGTATCATTATACAACAGATAACTAATGATAAATCCAGCAAATAAGCCACCAATATGTGCAGCATTATCAACTCTTTCCTTTAAGCTACCATTAATTAGCATAATCGCCACCACAAATAGGGTACTAATTAACAATGCTTTGGTAGCATTTCGTTCAAATGCTTTGCTAAGCAATAATGCCATAAAAGCACCAAATAACCCCATGATAGCACCGGATGCGCCAACCATATATCCGGTATCGTGATAGACTGCACTTAGCAATCCTCCACAAATTCCACTAACTAAATAGATAAATACATATTTCCATCTACCTAATTTATGCTCTAGCATTAACCCTATATAAACAAGGGCATACATGTTAAAAAAGAGGTGCAAAATCCCCGCATGTAAAAATTGATAGGTGATTAAACGCCAAAACTGCCCATTCAAAAGTTGTTCCCTAGCAGTTGCTCCAGTGAAATAATTAATCGAATCAATCTTTATAACTGTACGATTAGCGTGTACCAAGCTTAAGAATACCACAATAAAAGCAATATACAGCACAAAGCAAAGAACATTCAATAAAACAAGAATGGGTGTTACCATATAATTCTTTTGAGGCAAAAGAAGATAGAATATGTTTTTAATCTTGTTCTTAGCCGTTAGCGGGGCTTTTTCAAAATAGTCTTTATCTTGTGTAGCTATAAAATCATGGAACTTTTGCAAGCTTTCTTCCCAGGCGTCTTTCAAATGAAATTCTACATACTCAAATTCATGGAAAAACTTCTCCATGTTAACAGCATTTTTGCCGTAGTCTGTAAACAACATCTGAATGCCTACACATTCACTTTTAAAAACTGCGAAGTTATTCTCTATGCGGATAGAGATTTCCTCACTATACGATTGAAGTGAAACTGGTGTATAGGCAATAATTCCCCGTTCAGATATATGGCTTAAATTCCAGCCCAAATTCTCAATCGCCTGCCTGGCAATAATCAAATACCGATCGGGTGGAAAATCACCCAGCGGAATAAATTTTTCGATTTTTGGAGAATAGCCAAAGCTCATGGTCATCATTAATTATTTTTTTGCTTCTAGCAGTATATAGGGAGATAGCCACTTCGAATCAAAAGCGAATACCTTGGTAAATAATTTCCCTGCTAGCCACATTGATTTTTTGAGTAGCCTTACGCCAATCGGTTTCTGTTTTTCATTCTCTAACCACAAACTAAACTTACCGAAGTAACGAGCTTGTACAACTTCTAGCCCAGCATCTGTGCAAATTTTCGCTAGGAGGTCAGGATCCATACAATCGATATTGTGCTTCTCATAATTATCCCTATCAAAGTTTTTTTGAAACCAGCCATTTAAAGCTTTAAAATTAGGTAGGGTAATAAATAAAGTCCCGCCAGGTTTTACAAAAGCAATATGCCGGTTAATGATATCTCTAGTATCATTAAAATGCTCTATCAAACCACAGCTAAGCACTAGGTCGTATTGCGTTGTTGTTTGATAATTAAATAAGTCTGTTTCAATGATTTCAATAGCATCTTTACTTAATCCATTGGCTTCAAGTAACGCTCCAGTAATCGGCGCATGCACGAAATAATCTAAAAGTGTAACCTCTAGTTTTAGGTATTTTTTTAAAAATACTGCATAATACCCCGGAAAGCCCCCTAATTCAATTGCTGTTTGAACTCCATTTTTCTGCACAACATCAGCCAATTGGCGATGAAATAAATAATTTTCAGGAATAACAACCGACAAATCTGTTTTACTTTCCCAATACTTTACCCAAAAATCTCTGTCGGTTAATAAATTGCTCATTTGTTTTTTTTAACTGGTTAGTTGGTTAACCCAATAACCCTATTTCAAGTCTTTTAATATTTCGGCTATCGCCCTTTCTAATTGTGGGTCTTTATCATTTAATCTATCCACAAATGTATTCTTCACAAAGATATCAGGTTTTACCCCTTCTTTTTCTATGTTTTTGCCATCCATTGTATAGCAGCCCCATGAAGGCAAACGATAGGACGATCCATCAACCAAGCCCTTGGCCGAGGTAAAAATAATCCATCTATAACTTTCTGTGCCAATAATCTTACCTAATTTCAACTGCTTAAATCCGGCGGCGGTCATTTCTGCATCACTTAAAGATTGTTCATTAATTAACAGCACAATAGGCTTCACTGCCGGACCGAAATTACTTTGTGGTGCCATTTTTCCACCACGATACTTCCACTGCAAATAAGGTCGTTGAGATAAAAACTTTAAAACAGCATCATGCACATTTCCACCTGTATTGTAACGCAAATCCAAAATGATAGCCTCTTTATTATTTTCCTGTTCAACCATATCCAATAAAAACCTTTCCAGTTCCCCTCCTCCCATATTTTTCATATAAGAATAGGCAACACGGTTTTTTCCCCATTGGTCTACATTTTCCTTATTTCTTGCAATCCATTCATCGTATAAATTGGTTCTTAACGCCCCTGAACTTTGCGGATGAACATTTACATTCACTTCTTTCCCTTTACGCATCAAAGTTAAAGTCATTTCACGGTCTAACGATGGTTTGGTAAAGTAATAATCACGATCTAAATCTTCATTCACTTTAACGCCATTTACAGCTGTTAATACATCGTCTTTTAAAATCTTATCTCCAGTTAATGTCGCATTGCTCTTAGCAACTAAACGGGACACATTATAAGGATTTTCACTATCAAAAATAATCCCAGTTTCATTCGTAACTGCCGTAAAATTTCTCCGCTCTTCGGCCCCAAAACTATTAAAGCCCATATGGGATGAATTAAGTTCTCCAAGCATATCATTTAGTAGGATCCTTAAATCAGCGCGGCTATTTAAATAAGGCAAATAAGCTGCGTAACGAGCTTTCATTTTCTCCCAATCTACCCCATGAAATTGATCATCATAAAAATTCTCATCTAAACCCACCCAAGTTTCATAAAACATCTGGTTAAATTCTGCATTCAAATTCTTGTTAAACTTGTAGCTATGGTCTATTTTATCCAATTTATTGGCGTCGAGGTTATACTTATTGATAACACCTCTATTTAATGCATAAAATTTTGCATTAGATTCAATAATATCAAAACCGCTTTCTCCTACTTTCTCCGTCTTATTGTTCTCAAACGGCTCAATAATTGTCCTATATGTTGCCCCGGCACCTTCGTGATTAGATGAATAAAATACATAGGTTTTATCACCTTTTGCAAAAACAGCTGAAAGGTATTGGGTACCAAAGGATGGGCTGACCAACTCAATACGGTCTAAAATTTTTTGCGTGTTAATGGTAATGAGCACTGGAGGCTTTGGCGTAGGTTTAACCTCTAGTTTTTTCTTTGCAGTATCTGCTCCTTTCTTTTCAGGAACTACTGGCTTAGTTTCTTTTGGTTCTGCAGGCTTATCTTCTTTAAATAGCTCATCAAATTTATCCGAACGGAAAGGAGTATCATAATGGTTTAATGCCATTCTATAGACATGCGCATTAAGCATCCCCGTTGGATAAGAAGGATTGATCCGATCACTCGTAAAGTAAATATATTTCCCGTCGGGCGACCATATAGGACCGGCTTCTGTAACCCCAGTATTCGTTAAATTAACAGTTTTATTCGCTTTGATATCATGTACTAAAACATCTTGTTCAAAGTTGCGGAAAGCTGTAAATAAAACATATTGATCGTTTGGCGAAAAACTAGGTACTGAATTTTGGATAGCCCAGAACTCATCATTCACAATTGTTTTACTTTCCAAGGTCTTCAAATCCATTAAACGAAGTTCGTTTCGTCCACTTAAATAAACGGCCAGTGTCTTGCTTTTATTGAAAGTAATATCGCCATTATTGCTCTTATCTTTTGTAAGCTGCTTTGCTACTCCTTTTCCATCACCAGTTATGGTATACCAATTCTGATAACCATTGAAGGTTTGATTAAAAAGTATCGTCTTATTGTCCGCAAGCCATTTTACCTCTAATGCTCGTTCACCGCTATTGCTGATTTTACGAATGAATTTTCCATCTGCATCGCTTACAAAAATTTCACCTCTCGAAATAAACGCTATTTTTTTTCCATCAGTTGAAGCATCAAAAGCAGAAATAGCAGCTCTCACGTCATATTCTTGCTCTTTGCTTAAAATTTGGTTTCTACTGGTATTGATATTTACTTTTTGAGATTTTTTTGTCGCGACATCGTAAGTCCATAATTGATAATCCTTTTCAAAAACGATTAAGCTGCCATTAGCAGCTACAAAAGGTCGCTTAACTGAAGTTTCGAAACTAGTTAAGGCTGCCTTTTTCCCATTTACAAAAGTGTAAAGATTATACTCTTCATTCCCTTCGTCTGATACGAAATAAACTCCCCCTTTTTGATCAATGGTAGTCCAAAAATCCTTCCCTATATAATCGGTATATTGTTTATAACTCTTTGTTTTTGGATTGTATGACTGAATATCTGGATTATATGCTCCTTTATAGTGCTTACGATTGGCAAAGTTCCTGCTTTCCCAGGTATCGTTAAAAAACAACTCTCCGTTAGGGGCTTCTGCAACGTTGTGAGTAGTATTAAAATAATTATCGAACAACCGTACTGCAGTTCCTCCATTAATACCTACTTTATAGCTCGAAAAGGAGTTATACCTAGATGAGGTAAAATAAATAGTTTTCGAATCCCAGCTCCAGTTATCCACTTCATCTGTTCCATCGTTAAAGGTCAATTGTTTAATATCTCCGCCCGCCATTGGAACAATATAAATATCATTGTTGCCAAATTGATTGGAGCTAAAGGCTAACCATTTACCGTCTGACGATACCTTGGGATTAATTTCATCACCCTGCATAGCTGTTAAGCGCGAAGCTTGTCCACCTTTTGAGGGAACTTTCCAAATATCTCCATCATAGGTAAAAACAATATCTTGTGCATCGGGCGTAAGCGCCGGATAAGCTGCAAAATAAGTTTGCCCTAAAGCAATAGATGGCCATAAAAAGGCACATGCAGCGAGTACGTTAATAAGATTTTTCTTCATATCTTGGTTTAAAAGGATGATTGGTAAGGTGAAATTACATAACAGTTTTTATAATCCTAAAAATTTAAATGTATTTTTGACTAATTGAAAATAATACACCTAAATACCTACGATGGAAATGGCGGCGCCGGAAGAGCATGCTTACGTTTAAGTAATGCGTTACGCGGTGATGGAGTTGATTCGAGCGTGATGGTGTATTATAAATTCGGAAAAAATCCGGCCATTATAAATTTAAGTAATGGAATTTTCGCTAAAGCAAAGGCTATATTTAACATTATGGCCGAACGCTACTTGGCTAAACTCTTTGTAAAAGCACTTAAAACTCCCTTTTCTCTACAATGGTTTGGCAAATCCTTAAATCGCAATAGCGTCCTTAAGGAAGCGGATATTATTCATTTGCATTGGATAAATCATGGTTTTCTGTCCCCTAAATTCTTAGCTGCCCTTGATGAATTAGAAAAACCGATTGTGTGGACTTTTCATGATAGCAACGCTTTTACTGGAGGTTGCCACGTGCGTTATAGCTGCGAAAATTTTCATCAACAATGTGGCGATTGCCCACTATTGCGTTTTAGTGGAAAAAATGACTTGTCGCATGTTAACTGGACAAGAAAACAAAAAGCTTACTCCAAGTTAAACTTTCATGTAGTAGCACCAAGTAAATGGATGGCGGCCTCCGTTAAGCAAAGCAGCTTATTGGGTATTCGGAATATTACCGTTATCCCGAATACAATTGAGTCGGATGTTTTTAAACCTTATGTAAAAACAGAGGCAAAAAAAATACTAAAAATAGCAGCAGATAAATTTGTGATTATGAGTGGCTTCATGCCTTCAAAGAACGATAAACATAAGGGAACACAATACCTGATCCATGCGCTAAATGAACTTGCTTCACGCAGTGAAATAGCTAATGACAAAATAGAATTAGTCATTTTTGGCAATAAAGACACCGAGAACATGCCTGAATTCCCTTTTAAGACTACTTTTTTAGGCACAATAAATAAAGATGAACATTTAGCGAAATGCTACTCAGCCGCCGATGCGTTTATTCTGCCTTCGCTAGAAGATAATTTACCAAATACAGTAATGGAGAGTTTGGCTTGCGCCACCCCAGTCATTGCATTTAAAACTGGTGGCATCCCCGATATGGTTAAGCATTTAGAAAATGGGTATTTAGCAGATTATAAATCTGCCAGCGACCTCGCAGATGGTATAGAATGGCTGTATCTGCATGGAGATAGAGAATCGATACAAAAAGAAGCTAGAAGAACTATTTTAATGGATTTTTCGCCTTCAGTAATTGCTGATAAACACCTAGCGTTATACAAAACCTTAATTAACGCTCAACCTAAATAAAATGAACCCAAAACTGAGTGTAATTACCATCGTTTATAACAATGTAAAAGGTATCGAACGTACAATGTTATCGGTTTTAAATCAAACTTATAGCAATATCGAATATCTAATTATTGATGGTGCCTCGACAGATGGAACAAAAGAGATTATTGAAACTTATCAAAGTAGGGTAACCCGTTTTATTTCTGAACCTGATAAGGGTATATATGACGCCATGAACAAAGGCTTAGCTTTAGTCACCGGCGACTATGTATTATTTATGAATTCCGGTGATGAAATTTATGCGCCAGAAACAGTAGCAGAAGTTTTTGCTTCAGCGCCATCAGGGGATATTTATTATGGTGAAACAGAAATGTTCGATGAAAACTGGAAAAGCTTAGGCCAGAGAAGGCACAGGGCGCCTGAGCACTTTGATTGGCACAGTTTCAAGTTCGGAATGAATATTAGTCACCAAGCCATTTATATTAAACGTAGTTTAACAGAACCATTTAACTTAGCATATAAATACAGCGCAGATATTGATTGGATCTTAAAAGCTGCAAAGAAATCTTCTAATATTGTGAATACCCATCAATATGTTGCCAAATATTTAGTTGGTGGAATTTCTAAGAAAAAACATTGGGCAAGTTTAAAAGAACGGTTCAAAATTTTAAGCCATTATTATGGTTTTATACCCAATGTGATTAATCATTTGTTTATTGCCTTAAATTTAGCGCAATACTTTATCAGACATCGTAAAACAAACGATTAGCAGCACGGGGCGATCGAAAAAATCCAAAATTTCAAAACAATAAGTTCTAATTCCCTATTTAATAGCTATAAATATTAAATAATATGGGACAGTTAAGTAATCGTAGAATTGCAATTTTATCGGAAAGTGGGTTTGAAGAGGTTGAATTAACCGAACCACTCAAGCGTTTAAAAGAAGAAGGTGCTACAGTTGACATCATCTCTTCCAAAAAAGAAAAAATCAAAGCCTGGAGCCATGATCATTGGTCTATTGAGATTGATGTTGATCAGACCATAGCCGAAGCTAATGCCGACGACTATGATGGATTAGTTTTACCAGGAGGTGTGATAAATCCAGATCAACTTCGCGTTAATGAGGATGCTATCTCCTTTGTGAAAGCATTTTTTGAAGCTGGAAAACCAGTGGCAGCTATTTGTCATGGACCCCAAACATTGATTAATGCTGATGTTGTAAAGGGAAGAAGAATGACTTCAGTGAAAAATATCTCGCAAGACTTGATCAATGCAGGTGCCGAATGGTTGGATGAAGAGGTTGTGGTGGACGAAGGTTTAGTAACTAGCCGAACACCAAAAGATCTGCCCGCTTTTAACGACAAATTGGTGGAAGAATTTGCTGAAGGCGTACATGCCGGTCAGCACGGATAAATAATATAGCCCTAGTTTTAAACTAGGGCTATATTCTATTTTGCTTTATTAACAGTGGGAGCTTTATAAGTAGGGTCATTTTGCCTAAATCTAGCAAAAACCTTGGCAAGCTCAGCATCAGTAAGTTTCGTCGTTAGTTTTAATGCTTTAATAAAGGATTCTACTTCTTCTTTTGAAGCAGGGCAGCCTATAATGCCTTTTCCTTTAACATCCATTCCAACACCCTCAGGTCTCAGATGAGAATCTACTAATAACTTTCCATCTGTATCGAATATAAACCAAACTGGGATTCCAAATCCATCGCTATTATGCTTTTTTAACAGATCTGCAGCACCTGGGTTTTCTAAATTTTCTTTACCTTTTGATTCCATTACGATCAATTGTCGCATTACAAAACTCTTATCGAATAATGGTTTCATATCGGGTTCGTTCATGCTCGCATCCATTTTATGGCACCAACCGCACCATGAAGCACTGAATTTAATAAATACTTTCTTTTTTTGAGCTTTCGCTTCTTTCATAGCCTCTTTCAACACATCATCAGCTGATGGAGGCGTTGTTTGGGCTGATACAGTATTAAGTGCAAACAGCACAATTACAGCAAATAGAAGATTTTTCATGGATTTAAAATTAACTTTCTCTAAACTAATAATTTATATAGAAAATCCAATTTATTTATTGAAAAATTTATTAAATTAGCTTTATTGAAACTTTGCGAATACTGCTTCCACATTTCCGAAGTGAAGCACGCATTATCCTTTAAGTTTCCTTTAAATTTTCTTCGAGAAAGGTAGGTATTTTCTTCGAGCCTGGCTCGGGTCTTGTTCCTATCAGTTTCGTGCCACGTTCGGAATGAGTCCAGGTTTTGCCTTAAAAAGCTGGATTTATGCTAGGTTAAAGTTTAACTTAAATTGAAGATATATCGAAGCAGTTATAAAGGAGTGTCGAAGAAAATGAGAAAAGTGGTATCGTTTGTAGATACCTTAATTGCATGGGGCGATTGCGTAAAAGAGTTAAAATAAAAACCCGTAAACTAAATGCTTACGGGTTCTAATATATTAAAATCTTAAAGATTTACTCGCTTTTATGATTGGAAAACTTTTCCTTTTACTTTACGTTCTTGCTCTGTTAAGAAAATTTTACGTAAACGCATTCCCACAGGAGTAACCTCAATATATTCGTCGGCTTGGATATATTCCATTGCTTCCTCTAAAGAGAATTTAATAGCTGGTGCGATACGGGTATTATCATCTGTACCAGATGCACGCATGTTAGTTAATGCTTTTCCTTTCACAATGTTTATCACTAAATCATTATCACGGATATGCTCACCTAAAATCTGTCCTTCGTAAATATCTACACCTGGATCAACGAAGAAGCGGCCTCTGTCTTGTAGTTTATCGATAGAATAAGCAGTAGTCATACCTTTATCCATAGATATCAATACACCGTTCAATCGACCTGGAATATTTCCTTTCCAAGGCTCATAAGCTTTGAAACGGTGTGCCATAATGGCTTCACCAGCAGTTGCAGTTAATACGTTATTACGTAAACCAATGATACCACGAGCTGGAATTTCGAACTCTAAGTGTTGTAAATCACCTTTTGGCTCCATAATCAACAATTCACCTTTACGTTGCGTTACGAGTTCAATTACCTTTCCGGCAACCTCAGCAGGAACGTCAACGATTAAAGTTTCAATTGGTTCATGTTTTTTACCATCAATTTCCTTAACAATTACTTGAGGTTGACCAACTTGAAGTTCATAACCTTCACGACGCATAGTTTCGATCAATACCGATAAGTGAAGAATACCACGACCATATACCAACCATGAATCTGCGCCTTCAGTTTCTACTACTTTTAAGGCTAGGTTTTTCTCCATTTCCTTCATCAAACGATCTTTGATACGTTGTGAAGTAACTAATTTACCTTCTTTACCAAAGAATGGCGAGTTGTTAATGGTAAACAACATGTTCATTGTCGGTTCATCAATTTTGATTACCGGCAATTGCTCTGGTGCCTCAAAATCAGCAATTGTATCACCGATGTCAAAACCTTCGATTCCTACAACCGCACAAATGTCTCCAGATTTAACTTCTGTAGCTCTAATTTTTCCTAAACCTTCGAAAGTATATAATTCTTTAACTCTTGATTTAACTAATTTTCCGTCACGTTTAATCAACGTTACTGGTTGGTTTTCTTTGATACTTCCTCTATGTACACGACCAACAGCGATACGACCCACAAAAGATGAATAATCCAATGAAGTAATCTGCATTTGCAAAGTACCTTCATTTGTTGGAGCTGGAGGAATAGTAGCCACAACTGTATCTAATAAAGCAAAGATATCAGTAGTTGGTTTTTGCCAATCTGTACTCATCCAACCTTGTTTAGATGAACCATAAATTACTGGAAAATCCAATTGATCTTCTGTTGCTTCCAAGTTAAAGAACAATTCAAATATTTGCTCATATACCTCTTCCGGCCGGCAGTTCTCTTTATCCACTTTGTTTACAACCACAATAGGTTTTAAACCTAGCGACAAGGCTTTTTGTGTTACAAAACGAGTTTGAGGCATTGCACCTTCAAATGCATCGCACAGTAACAAAACACCATCTGCCATTTTCAATACACGCTCTACCTCACCGCCAAAATCCGCGTGACCAGGAGTATCAATGATGTTAATTTTTACATCTTTGTATTGAACTGAAACGTTTTTAGAAACGATGGTGATACCACGTTCACGCTCTAAATCGTTGTTATCCAATATCAAATCTCCTGTTTGTTCGTTATCACGAAAAATAGAACAAGAGTGTAAAATCTTATCAACCAATGTAGTTTTACCGTGGTCAACGTGTGCTATAATAGCTATATTTCTAATCTTTTGCATAAAATGCGCCTATAAATTTGGCGCAAAGATATGATTTTTAATTGGATTTTTAAGGGTTTTGCTTACTATTTATGTCAATATTTTTTTGTTAAAATTTGATTGTCAATAGTTTGGGTTTATCGAGCCTCAGAATTTAAGTCCGCATTGGTTACAATATTGGGCATCGTCAGGATTATCGTGATTACACACCTCGCAAATCTTATCAACAGACTTGTTTTTTGCAAGTTCAACAGTAAGAATCCCGGTGGGTACAGCAATAATAGCATAGCCCATGATCATTGCAATAGAGGATAAAAATTTGCCTAATACCGTTTGAGGCACTACATCCCCAAAACCAACTGTTGTTACTGTTACAATTGCCCAGTAAATACTCTGAGGAATGCTCGTAAAGCCATTTTCACCTCCTTCAATTACATACATTAAAGTCCCTAATAAAACCATGATTGAGATTACAACCATTAAAAAAACGCCGATTTTATGCCCACTACCTTTAATAGCCAATAAAAGTTTTTGGGCTTCTCTGTTAAATCGTACTAGCTTCAAGATTCTGAAAACCCTCAATAGCCTAAAAATCCTGATGGCCAGTAGGTAATGAAATCCAAAATCCAGCAATTCGAGATAGGTAGGCAAAATAGAGAGCAAATCTATCAAACCCCAGAAGCTTAATATGTAGCGAAAGGGCGTACGGCTGCTCCAAATCCGTAAAATATACTCTATGGTGAAAAGAATGGTAATAGTCCATTCAACATAGGAAAAAGCACTGATAAACCGTGCATGTAATGAAGGTACGCTTTCTAAAATAACAACGATGACACTGATTAATATCACCCATAATAGTAAAATGTCAAACAGTTTACTCGGCGCGCTGTCATGTCCGAAGATTATTCGATTTATTTTCTCTCTAATCATACACAAGTAAATATAAGAAAACAATCACGCCTCTAAAACTTAAGCTACCCTATACAACAATGAGGAATATATTGTATCTTCAATCCTTAAACCCAAATAATATGAAAAAAACCATCTTAACAGGCGCTGTAATGGTAGCCTTATTGACCTCTTTGTGTTTACAAAGCTGCAACAGCGAAAAAAAAGCTGAAACTACAGACACACTCGCAAAAGACACCATGGCTGTAGATACAGCAAAAATGGCTCAAGATACCGCAGCTATCGATACTGGTGTTAAGGGAACTAAAGTTCCAGCTCCAAAGTAATCATTAATCAGCAGCAGTATTATCTTCCTCCTCTTGTTTAAGGTCATCAAGTTGTTTTTGTCGCATTTGTAAGTGATATTCTCGCATTTTACTTAGCTTACTGATTAACCAATGCTCTATCTTATGGTGGGCAGGGGTAAGTAAAGAAGCGATCACCACAAAAACTACTATTTCTATGAGCGGCGAGTGATGAGATTTTTCGGCAACGAAGGGATGGATAAATAATGTTAGGTATTCGAAAAGCATCAATAGAGAAACCACACCCGAAAACTCAATTATTTTCTTGTTAACTTTTCTTTTGCTTAAAAAAATGCTGATGAAAAAGAAGATGGGGATGAGGACACCGATTGCGAGCAATTGTAGTTTTTGTTTTCGTTCCTCAGCTTCTTTTTCTCGTGCTTCTATGATTTCTTTCTGCCGGATTTCTTCTTCTATCGTGATACGCTGTACTTGTTTTGCCCTTTCTTTGCTATCTATTGAATCAGTAAGGTTGATCATGATTTCCTGGTAAGCAAAAGCGCTATCAATCATAGACCTGCTTTTATAAAGCTTAACCAATAAAGCACTGGCGTCTATTGCTTTCGCTAAAAATTCATTCCCATTTGAAAGTTTGTATGCTTGCCTTGCGTAAAAGATTGCAGAATCAATTCTCCCTGTTTCTTTGTAAATCTTGGCTAATCCGAGATAGCACTCTGAGAGGTTATTATAATCTTCTGCGGCACGCAAAAACGGTATGCTCTTTTGGTAGTAAGACGAGGCTTCTTTATAAGACGCGCGTTTGCGGTAAATATTTCCTAG
>DATJDT010000108.1:0-5973 GCA_035497275.1 Pedobacter sp. | reverse complement strand
GGGTCAAAAATAAGGATTTAAACCTAAAAATTGAGAAAATAAGGATAATATTTATGATTATAACAGTAAGTTTGTGGAGAATAATTTTAACACCTACCCGTGAGAATTTTTGGAAGACCTATTTATGGAAAAGAACTGGTTGGCGATCCAGTATCATTTACGCTTGAAGAGCGGATTTTTAATACCGTTTGCCTCATCTCTATTTTTACGTTGTGTCTTGAGATACCTTTTAATTTCAGTATTGGTTTAATTGCTTCTGGAGTGCTGTGCGTTTTTGGCGTTTTCTTCGCTGGATTTATATATTACTTATCTCGGTTTAAAAGGAACTCTTCCCTGGCAATTAAGCTGTTCTGTTTAGTGTGTAACTTGCTGTTTGTGGTAAATTATTTTCTTAACTCTGGGTTTTTTGGGCCGAATTTATTAATGTTTTCTCTAGCATTTTTGTTGATAGTTGCAGTTATTCCCAAAAATCAATTTAAGATTTGGGTGCCTTTTAATATTATAACCGTCTTAACTGTTTTAAGCGTTGAGTATTTTAATCCTTCGTTGGTGCATGATGCTTATGATGATAGATTGAGTAAGACGATAGATTTTGCGATCACTTATCTAGTTGCTGTTGTGTTAACCTATTATGCTATTAGTTATATCAGGAAAAATTATGATATAGAAAAGAGAGCTGTAATTGATCAAAATTCTGCAATTGAACGCCAAAAGGATGAATTGGAACGACTGAATTCGGAGAAAGATAAGCTTTTTTCTATTGTTACACACGATCTTAGAACGCCCCTTAACTCTATTCAGAGTTACTTAGAATTGCTTTCGTTGACTGATTTAGAAGAGGAAGAACGTAAAGATTTAAAGCAAAGATTGCTGGAGATTACAAGAGATACTTCAGCTATGTTGACCAATGTTTTATCGTGGTCTAAAACACAAATGGAAGGAGCGCATGCCACGTTAATTCAGTTAAAAATTAAAGAGGCTTTACATACTGGGCTGAATATTGAAAAGCAACTAGCGTTGAAAAAGGGGCTTGAATTTAAGATCCTATGCGACGAAGAGTTGAATATTTGCGCCGATAAGGATATGTTTGAGTTGGTATTAAGGAATTTGGTTAATAATGCCATTAAATTTACACCTAGCAATGGTTTAGTAACTGTAACTGCGATTCCAAATGGATCTAAGTGTAATATTCTAGTAAGTGATAATGGCTTGGGGATCGATGAGGTGCAGCAGCGCAAATTATTTCAATTAAAGGCTGCGTCTACTTATGGTACAAATAATGAAAGAGGAGTGGGTGTAGGTTTAATATTGTGTAGGGAATTTACGGAATTGCAGGGTGGTGAAATTTGGTTTGAAAGTAAGATCGGAGAGGGTTCCATCTTTTATTTGTCGTTTAATTTGGTGAAATAACCATTGGATTTTATTTATTATAATGTTTTTCTGGAAAAATTTAATCATTTCGTTTAGTAATTGGTGTTTTAGTTTATTTAAAATAAATTTTTAGCTAATTTTTTCTTATTTTATATGTTATTTATGATATAAATCATATAATTTTTAATAAATGCATTAAATTATTCAAATTTTTACTTTTAAATTATCTGTTATAGGTGATTTACTTAAAATTTATTGGTTTATTTTGTTAATTAGCTTATATTTGTGCTGTTCATACAAAAAAGTACATTTATATTTGGTTTGATTAAGGCTCTGATTGGATGATCAGAGCCTTATCAGTTAAAAATTTTAACTTCTTAAGTTAAATGTAGTCGTAATGTGAAAAAAAAAGAAGATTATACTAACTAAACATAAAACTAAACTAATCTAAATCAAAAAGGCCAGTCGATATCGACTGGCCTTTTGTAATTTATGTCTTTCGACTTATTCTTAAGCAAGAACTTTAGTTACTAGATCGGCAGCATCTTTTAAGGCAATGGCCGAATAAACTTTTAGTCCTGAATCATCAATTAGTTTTTTAGCTTCTACTGCATTTGTTCCTTGCAGGCGGCAAATAATCGGCACTGGAACATTTCCAATTTCTTTATAAGCATCAATTACACCTTGAGCCACGCGGTCACATCTAACGATACCGCCAAAGATGTTGATTAGAATAGCTTTTACATTTGGGTCTTTTAAGATAATGTTAAAGCCTGCTTTTACGGTAGTAGCATTTGCAGTACCACCAACGTCCAAAAAGTTGGCAGGTTCACCACCGGCAATTTTAATGATATCCATGGTAGCCATAGCTAATCCAGCACCATTTACCATACAACCTACGTTACCGTCAAGTTTTACATAGTTTAAGTTGCTTTCGCTAGCTTCAACATCAGTTGGATCTTCTTCTAATTTATCGCGCATTGCTGCGTAATCAGGGTGACGGAACAAGGCATTCTCGTCTAAATCTACTTTCGCATCAACAGCAATAATTTTATCGTCGCTTGTTTTTAGCACTGGGTTAATTTCAAACATTGATGAATCTGTATTTTCATATGCTTTATAAAGTGCAGATACGAATTTCACCATTTCTTTATGCGCAGCACCAGACAGACCAAGATTAAAGGCAATTTTTCTTGCCTGAAAGCCTTGTAATCCTACTTTTGGATCGATTTCTTCTTTAAAAATTAAATGTGGTGTATGCTCAGCAACTTCTTCAATGTCCATTCCACCTTCTGTGCTATACATGATAATGTTAGTACCGTTAGCGCGGTTTAACAAAACACTCATGTAAAATTCCTTTGTTTCGGAAGCGCCAGGATAATAGACATCTTGAGCTACTAAAATTTTATTTACTTTTTTACCTTCAGCACTTGTTTGTGGAGTTATTAATTGCATGCCCAAGATATCAGTTGCTCTTTGCTTAACTTCATCTAGATTTTTAGCCAACTTAACACCTCCGCCTTTTCCACGTCCACCTGCATGAATTTGTGCTTTAATTACAACCCAATCAGAATTGTAGTCAGTTTTCATTTTTTTAGCGGCCTCAACAGCTTGGTCAACTGTATCAGCTACAATGCCTTCTTGCACTGCAACACCAAAACTCTTTAAAATTTGTTTACCTTGATATTCGTGGATATTCATTTGCTCGAAAAATTTGCTCAAATCTACAATTTAATTTTTTAGTATCAAGTACCCGCGAACTTACTTTTTCTTCTTATTTTGTCACAAATTGTTTTTGGCTAAGTATTGGTTGGCTTGCCAATCTCTATAATTCCAAGATAGCCATGTGGTATTATGCCAGTGTTTTTTACATATGTTAATTCGTAACATTAAGTCATGCTCAAATGCCTTCGCTAGGTCTTGTTTCATTAGCTCGATTTTAGTAGATGAATCCCCGTTAGACCCTTTTTCATGGATGAAGTCCGTTAACTTTTTTTCAATTTTAGAGGTAGGTGAGTAGTTAATTGGCGATAGATATTTCCTTAGCAGCTCTTTGTGCTCAATCAATAGCGGCAAAGTTTTATTAGACATACTCATTAGATGACTAACATCTAAATCAATATTATCTTTATGTTTTAGGTTATAGCTCACAATATAAACATCCCAATTGATCGTGCTAAATAAGATAAGCAAGACATACCAGCATAAGCTGTTTATGCTAAATAGGTAAAAAAAGGTTTTTTGCTTTGCTACTTTAATGTAAACAGTGATTAACCCAATACTACATAACAACGAGAAAACAATAACACCTATTCGCTTGTAAGTTAATCCGTACATAGCGATGTAATGATAATCTCTAAGTAGTACAGATAACACCAAAAAAATATTTTGCACAATCCAGCAATATGCTAAGATCCTCAGCGTCTTATTCTTCCTGTAAAAGTTTAAATTTCCATAAAAAAAATAAAGGATAACGAGCATTGCCATCACAATACTGATCATAAGAGCATTTGTACTGCTATGCAGCGCTTGTGAAAAATTAACACTTTTATTGTTCCCAACCCATAAAGTAGAAAAGTCTATCGCATTTAAAAAAAGAAGGAGCATGTTTAAGCCAACGAAAGAGATAAGCGCAATTGTATGCTCAGTTTTCAAGGCCATTTTTTTGCTTATTGAGTTTCCAATAAATAGCATACTGATTTCTCTATAGAGTGTTAATTTGTTTTTTTTGCGGCGAGTTCGTGTCAAATTGTTTTTTAAGCCGCTTTCTAGGTTTGCTAGCCCATGTTTAAAACAGATAAATATACCTGAGCCCAACAAGATCCCTAATAATAAAAATAAGATTCGTTCCAACTTGATGTCTTTAAAGAAAAATTCAAAGATTTGTGTAACGAATTTGGCTATGGTTTCCGAAAAACTAGTTAAGTAAGTGCCGAAAACAGGATTAGCTATACTATAAACTATGCTAAATATAAACACCGTAAAAGCTGGAATGATTAGATATTTAGTAAGTTTAAGTGCCGGCCTTAAACTCAAGCTACCAATTTTAACTTCTGTAATTTTTTTAATTAAACAAAATGGAGCAGTAGCAAATTGGATTGCTGAGACTATTAATGCTGTGCAAATACTTCGCAATTGTGGATAATGAGTTAGTCCTATCAAAACAAATAGGCTTATGTACCAAGTGATGAGGGTTAGGTCGGAATGATTAATCACCACTAGTAGGCTAGCTATTAAATGAGATGACGCTACTAATATTAACTTTTTGCACTTCCAAATAGCATTGGTAAATAGGTAGACGGTTAAAATAAATAGGGAATATAGAAGTAAGTTAAGTGCTAGACCTTCCAACCAAAATAAGTAATTAAACAATAAGCCACCTAATAATACGATGATGAGGTTTTTGTCGATTTTATAATTCATGTTAATGTAATTAAAAGTGCTTTGTATTTCAAAGTAATAATATCTAAAAAAAGATTAAAGAGCTTTAATCATTTTTTCAAGGGCATCTAGATGCATTTTAAAAGATTGTTTGCCCAAGGCGGTAATGCTGTAAGTAGTGCTTGTTTTGCGGCCAATAAAAGCTTTGTTAACGTTAAGATATTGTGCTTGCTCCAGCGTATTTAAATGGGATGCCAGGTTCCCATCGGTAAGGGCAAGCATTTCCTTTAATTCATTAAAACTTACGGTTTCATTTACGGCTAGGAGGGACATTACACCAAGCCTTATTCTGCTATCGAATATTTTATTTAAATCAGCTATCGGATTCCTCATTATTTAGCCCTTTCATATTTAAAGTACATGATCGCGCCATACACGATATGTAAAATACCAAAGCCCATTGCCCAAAAATATAATCCATAGCCAATATTAAACATGGCAATTAAACCCAATATAACTTCGCATAACCCCAAAAATCTAATATCTGAGTAAGTGTATTTGCTTGCATTGATTAAAGCTAAACCATAAAAAACTAAACAAGAAGGTGCAATTAAGCCAACTGAATTTGCGTGGTTAAATAGGATAGAAATAATAAATATTCCCCCAGTAGCAAGTGGGATTGCTAAATTTAAAAGGAGGTTTTTGGCTGTTTTGTCCCAAAGGGGAAGTTTTTTCTTAACGGTTTGTCGATAAGTAAATAATAACCCGCCTGCAAGGGCAACAATCAACACGCTGATCCCTATTTTTAACAATGCAAACTCTAAATCTAGATCGGCATCAATGCCATAGCCATATGTTCCTGCCAGATAAGACCTAATCTCAAGGTGAGCCATATAAGCACCTATTAAGGCAATAATCCCTGCAAAAATACCCGATAGGCCACTTAAAGAGATAAACCGAGATGAACGATCCATCATATTGCGGATATCGCTTAGCGCACTTAATTGTTCTTCTTTATTGTTCATGTTAAAAGCACTTTGTTTTTCAAAGTTATGGAATAAAATTGAATTAGCAAAATTTAACGTTTCAACATTTATCAATTTCGTACCTTTGTTAAATGCTAAAAGCTACTGGGATAAAAAAGGCGTATGGAAATCTTTCCAACCGCTTAAAACAGATTTTTTTCCTTCGGATAGTTTTATTTGCTCCCAGTTTCTCTTT
>DATJDT010000107.1:0-2025 GCA_035497275.1 Pedobacter sp. | reverse complement strand
ATTTGAAACAAATCTTTCTAAGTTTTACAAAAAGGAATTTGCATATATGAATGCCACTCGAGAATTAGCGGATGGACTACAGGCTGCAGTTACTATTAACTACAATAAAAATTATACTTTACAAAACACCAATCACTTTACGTTTAGAGACATAAAAGATAGGGAACTAACCTCCAACAATCCATTTACTCCTTCTACCGAAACTCCACTATTTCCAACCTATACGTCGTTTAATGTGAATGTAGGACTAACTTACACGATTGGTCAGCGTTACATCACTACACCATATTCTAAAATATATCAGGAATCCAAGTTTCCAAGGTTCCAGTTAAATTACAGGAAAGGTTTTAAAAATATACTTAACAGTGATGTAGATTATGACTTTTTAGGATTTGAAATTTATCAAGAACATATTAACACTGGATTATTTGGCAATATGTCGTTCGTGGTTGGTGCGGGAAAATTCTTAAATAATAACGCTATTTTTTATCCAGATCGAAAACATTTTAGAGGAAACAGTTCCACAATATTCCCTCCTAATTTAAGGAAATTTAGATATCTCGATTTTTATCAGTATAGTACTGAACGGGAGTACGTGGAAGTACATTTCGAACATAACTTCGCAGGATTCATGATGAATAAAATTCCTTTACTGCGTAAGCTAAAATTGGAAGAAATAATAGGTTTCAATTATCTAACTCAACCTGGCAAGAGAAATTATAAAGAGTTTCACTTTGGGATAGAACGATTGGGCTTTGGCGTAAGTTATGGCTATGCATATGATGGCAATAAGAAGGTTGACCAAGGGTTTCGGATTACTTATGGGCTATAACCAAGATCCTTAAACATCCTTTGTAAACTGAAAACCGCAAACTGAAAACTTTTTTCTTATATTTGCCACATTAAACGCCGTTTGCAGCGGTATCAATGAATTATGATATACAATACCTTACTTTATTATTGCTATTCTCCAATAGCAAATGCAGAACAATTTGCTGCAGATCACTTAATTTTTTGCAAATCATTAGGCCTAGTTGGTCGTATTATTGTTGCCGAAGAAGGATTAAACGGAACAGTTTCGGGCACTAAAGAAGCATGCGAGGCCTATATGTTAGCTATAAAGGCAGATGAGCGTTTTGCTAAAACTGACTTCAAAATCGATGAAGTTGCAGAACCGTCGTTTATTAAAATGCACTGCCGATACAAAGCAGAAATAGTTCACTCAGGTTTACGTGATACAAGTATTATTAATCCTAATGAAAAAACCGGAAAATACTTAGAGCCAGAAGAGTTTAGCCAGATGATTGACCGTGATGACGTTGTTATTCTTGATGTTCGATCAAATTACGAGCATAATTTAGGCAAATTTAAAAATGCCATTACGCTCGACATAGAAAATTTCAGAGATTTTCCTGATCAACTTGAAGCACTGGCACAGTATAAAGATAAAAAAGTGGTGACCTACTGTACTGGTGGAATCAAGTCTGAGAAGGCAAGTGCACTGTTGCTACACCATGGCTTCAACGACGTGTATCAGATACATGGTGGCATTATCAAATATGGTAAAGAAGCTGGAGGAAAAGATTTTGAAGGCAAATGTTACGTGTTCGACAACAGAATTGCAGTAGATGTAAATACAGTTAATCCAACTGTTGTTTCTACTTGTTTAAATTGTGGAACCACAACACCTAAAATGATCAATTGCGCAAACCCAGAATGCAATGAACATTTCACACAATGTGATGCATGTGGTGAGCAATTAATGGGATGCTGCTCTGATGAGTGTACAACACACCCTCGTAAACGTCCTTATGATGGTACTGGATATTATGTAAAAGTACCACAACCTGTTAAAGTTGCAACACCAGGTTCGTAGTTTAAACCTTTAGCTAACCACATACAGTAATATTTCTCCATTGTGAAATAAAAAAGTAGCGAATGTATATTTTCCACGCGAAATATTTATTTTGCACAATGAACCACCGAGTACTCAAATACTTTATCATTTTATTGGCTTGTTTTTCG
>DATJDT010000106.1:0-8735 GCA_035497275.1 Pedobacter sp. | reverse complement strand
GCTCTTCCGATCTGGGACCAATTACTTTCTTGCTTTACTATTTGGCCTCATTCATGGAATGGGATTTGCCAATACGATTAGGATGATGTTGGCTAAAGATCAAAACATTGGCTGGGGTTTATTTGGCTTTAATGTTGGTCTCGAAGTGGGTCAAATCTTTTTTGTAATTATAATTTTATGTGTAACTTGGCTGTTCATTTCTGTTTTTAGAGTTAAGCAGAAAGTTTGGATTATTTTTGTATCGGCCGCCGTATTTAGCCTGGCACTCCAAATGGCTCTACAAAGAATACCTTTTTAAATTTCAATTTATGATGAAGAACTTCTACAAGTGTTTCACTTTCTTGGTGTTAATTAGCCAAGTTTCAGTTGCTCAAAACATTTTAAACAATCCGGGTAGTAACCACGGTAACAAATTCGAGCAATTAGGTACTATTTTAAATACGCCAAATGAACAGCGAACCGCAAGTGGCGCACCGGGTGTAAAATATTGGCAGCAACGTGCCGACTATAATATCAAGTGCGAGCTCGATGAGAAAAATCTTTTGCTAAAAGGAAGTGAAACAATTACTTATACCAATAATTCGCCCGATGTATTGACCTATATCTGGATCCAGCTTGATGAAAACGAGCATAATAGCCTTAACAATGCGAATTATCAAAATAGTTCAAAAATGCCAATGGGTGCGGCAAATTCACAAATAGACAATAAGGAATTTGCAGCCACTCCTAAAGATAATGGCTTAGGGATAAAAATCACTAAGCTAACCGATGTAACTGGAAGAAAATTAAGTTATACGATCAATAAGACGATGATGCGTATAGAGATTCCTGCTTTAAAATCAGGACAACAAATCATTTTCAATATCGACTGGAACTATAAAATCTCTGATCGATTAACGGTAGGAGGTCGCGGAGGTTATGAATTCTTTCCTCAAGATGGCAACTATCTATTTACAATGACACAATGGTTCCCTCGCCTATGTGTGTATAGTGATTTCCAGGGATGGCAAAATCACCAGTTCACTGGAAGAGGTGAGTTTGCCCTAACTTTTGGTAATTACAAAGTACAAATGACCGTTCCAGCCGATCACATGGTAGGTTCAACAGGTGAGTGTATAAATTATAGTGCCGTATTAAGTCCAACACAACTGGCACGCTATAATAAAGCAAAAACAAGCACAATAGCACCTGTCGAGATCGTAACGTTAGCAGAGGCAAAGGCTGCAGAAACTAAAAAAAGCGAGGCTAAGAAAACATGGGTTTTCCAAGCAAATAATGTTCGCGATTTTGCCTGGACCTCTTCGCGTAAATTTGTATGGGATGCCATGGCACAGCCAATTAACGGTAAAAATGTAATGTGCATGAGCTTCTATGGAAAAGAAGCGTATAACTTATACAGCAAATTCTCTTCACGTGCAGTAGCACATACCATTAAAACTTATTCAGATTTTACGATCCCTTATCCATACCCTGTTGCTCAGAGTATCGAAGCTGCAAATGGTATGGAATATCCGATGATCTGTTTTAACTATGGGCGTACTGATGCTGATGGAACTTATAGCGAAAGCACTAAAAATGGCATGTTAGGCGTAATCATCCACGAGGTAGGCCATAACTTTTTCCCAATGATCATTAACAGCGACGAACGCCAATGGACTTGGATGGATGAGGGATTAAACTCCTTTGTTGAATATTTAACAGAAGAATTATGGGATAACAAATTCCCAAGCAAAAAAGGTCCGGCATACACCATTGTACCTTACATGAAAATGTCTAAAGATCTACTAGAGCCAATCATGTCTAACTCAGAGAATATCGTAAATTTTGGTCCGAATGCTTATTCTAAACCAGCAACGGGATTAAACATTCTTCGAGAAACTATTATGGGACGCGAACTTTTTGATTATGCATTTAAAGAATATTCAAGAAGATGGGCATTTAAACACCCTACACCAGCTGATTTATTTAGAACAATGGAAGATGCAAGTGGTGAAGACTTAGATTGGTTTTGGAGAGGTTGGTTTTATGGAACAGATGCCTGCGATATTGCCTTGGATAGCGTGAAGTTCGCTAAAGCAGATTACCCTAAAGCGCCTGCTGGAAATAATAGCGTAGGTGGTAACAGATCGCGAAGAGTAGATCAACCTGCAGTTAATCCTTTCGAAGATATTTCAAAAATTAGAAACCGTCAGGATAATAATATTAAATTCTATACAGATAAAGATCTTGCAGCAAGAGATTTTTATTGGAAATATGATAGAGGTCTTGTTCAAATAGATACTACCTTAGCGCCTAAAAATGCTCAGCCAAATAGGTTGCCAATGGAAGAGTTTACAGAGGATGAAAAAGCAAAGTATAGCAATAAATTCTTTTATGAGTTAAACTTTACCAATAAAGGAGGCTTGGTAATGCCTATCATTGTTGAGTTCACTTTCAAAGATGGAACGAAAGCAGTTGACAGAATTCCAGCACAAATTTGGAGATTAAATGAATTGAAAGCTTCCAAATTCTATGTTCATGACAAAGAAGTGGCCAGTATTAAACTTGATCCAATGCGCGAAACGGCCGATATTGATGAGGCTAATAATGTATGGGGCGGTGGCGAAAAGGCATCAAAATTCCAACTATTTAAAGCTCGTGCAGGTGGCGGACCAGCGCGTGGCCAATCTGTTGGGGCAAACCCGATGCAGCTAGAGAAAAAAGGGGAATAAAGGCTTTGCACCACATAGATACCTAGAACACATAGCTATAGCGGATAAAAGCTATGTGTTCTAGGTGCCTATCTGTTAAAAAAGGGGAATAGGGATAAAGAGCAAGGAATAAACAATGAAATTCAAACTTACGTCAGATTATAAGCCAACTGGCGATCAGCCAACTGCGATCAAACAATTAGTAGAGGGTGTTAATAGCGATGAGCATTACCAAACCTTGTTAGGCGTTACTGGTTCGGGTAAAACCTTTACGGTAGCTAATGTAATTGAGCAAACGCAAAAGCCGACCTTAATCTTAAGTCACAACAAAACCCTTGCAGCACAATTGTATGGGGAGTTTAAACAGTTTTTTCCTGAAAATGCTGTCAACTACTTCGTTTCCTATTACGATTACTACCAGCCCGAAGCTTATATGCCAACCACGAATACTTATATCGAAAAGGATTTAAGTATCAATGAGGAAATCGAAAAACTGAGGCTACGAACAACCTCGGCCTTAATGTCTGGCCGAAGAGACGTAATTGTTGTCTCTTCTATCTCCTGCATTTATGGTATGGGAAACCCTGAAGATTTTTCCCGCTCCGTTTTCCGCTTTGGAGTAGGAACTAGGATCAGTAGAAATTCATTTTTACACAGCCTGGTAGAAATTTTATATGCTCGTACCATTACCGATTTTAAACGTGGAACATTTAGGGTAAAAGGTGATACAGTTGATATTTTTCCCGCCTACCTAGATGAAGCCTATAGGGTTTCTTTTTTCGGCGATGACATTGAAGAATTATCTATCATTGATCCCATTACAGGTAAAACGATCGCAAAATTAGAAGATATGGCTATCTACCCAGCCAATCTGTTCGTTACACCTAAAGAGAAATTCAATTCTTCTATTTGGGGAATACAAGAAGAACTCGAGCTCCGTAAAAACCAACTCTTAAATGATAAGCAATTATTAGAAGCGAAAAGGCTTGAAGAAAGAGTGAACTTCGATATCGAGATGATGAAAGAATTGGGTTATTGCTCGGGAATTGAAAATTACTCCCGATTT
This sequence comes from Pedobacter sp., assembly GCA_035497275.1. Lineage (GTDB taxonomy): Bacteria > Bacteroidota > Bacteroidia > Sphingobacteriales > Sphingobacteriaceae > Pedobacter. The sequence goes on along the minus strand of DATJDT010000106.1, from coordinate 4,979 downwards.
TTTGATGGCCGATCGCCAGGCATGCGCCCCTTCTGTTTGCTAGATTATTTTCCAGATGATTACTTAATGGTGATCGACGAAAGCCACGTAACCGTTCCTCAAATTAGAGCCATGTATGGTGGCGATCGTTCTAGGAAGATGTCGTTGGTTGAATATGGATTTCGCCTTCCTTCGGCATTAGATAATCGCCCGCTTAATTTTGACGAATTCGAGCGTTTAGCACCCCAAACTATTTATGTAAGTGCTACTCCTGCTGATTACGAACTAGAGAAATCTGATGGGATTGTAATAGAACAGGTAATTAGGCCTACTGGATTATTAGATCCAATTATAGAAGTTAGGCCCGCAATTAACCAGGTCGACGATCTATTGGATGAAATAGACAAAACGATTAAAATGGGCGATAGGGTATTGGTAACAACATTAACAAAGCGAATGGCCGAAGAGTTAACCAAATACATGGATCGCTTAAATATTAAATGTAGGTATATTCACTCTGAGGTAAAAACTTTGGAGCGTGTAGAGATCCTAAAAGGCCTAAGACTGGGAGAGTTTGATGTTTTGGTGGGGATTAACTTATTAAGAGAGGGTTTAGATTTACCAGAGGTTAGTTTGGTAGCGATCCTAGATGCTGATAAAGAAGGATTCCTGCGCTCTGATAGAGCATTGATCCAAACTATTGGTAGGGCAGCACGTAATGATAGAGGTAGGGTAATTATGTATGCCGATAACATGACCATGTCTATGGAAAGAACAATAGACGAAACGAATAGACGGAGAGAAAAACAGGTTGCCTATAATGCTGAGCACGGAATTACGCCTAAAACAGTAGGTAAAACCAGAGCGGAAATAATAGAGCAGAGTTCGGTATTGGATTTTTCTGAAAGCGGCGAACGTAAAAAAGCTTATGTAGAGATTGATGAGGTGAGTATTGCAGCTGACCCGATTATCCAATATATGACCAAGCCCGAAATGCAAAAAGCAATTGATAAAACCCGCAAGGATATGCAGAAGGCAGCTAAGGAAATGGACTTTTTAATGGCTGCTAGAATGAGAGATGAGATGTTTGCGCTAGAGAAAATTTTTGCAGAACGATTTAGTAAGTAAGCTTGTCACCTGGAAGGTGATTTGTCACCCAGAACGCAGTGAAGGGCCTTGTACTTAAATTGTCCTCCATCATAATTTGTCACCCAGAGCGTAGTGAAGGGCCTTGTACTTTAATTGTCACCCAGAGCATAGTAAAGGACCTTGTACTTAATTGTCCTCCATCATAATTTGTCACCCAGAGCATAGTGATGGGCCTTGTACTTAATTGTCCTCCATCATAATTTGTCACCCAGAGCATAGCGAAGGGTCTTAACGTTCAGATCCCTCGAAACTCGGGATGACAAACAACTACGGGATGACAAACAACTACGGGATGACAAACAACTATAGGATGACAACCAGCTCGGGATGAAAAATAATATAGTAATTAAATCGTAAATTGATTAAATGCGCGATCACAATTACTTTATTTACATTCTAACGAACTTTAATAGGACCGTTTTATACACCGGAGTTACGAATGATTTGTCTATTAGGCTTACACAACACATTGACGGCATCAACAAATTTTCATTTACGAGCAAGTATAAATGCCATTTTTTAATTTATTATGAACATTTTCATTATATCGATCAAGCCATTGCACGTGAAAAAGAAATTAAAGGTTGGTCCAGAAAAAAGAAAGAAGACCTGATCGCTACCGAAAATATGGGATGGAAATTTTTGAATGACGAAGTGATTGAAACATAGTTTGTCCTCCATCATAGTTTGTCACCCAGAGCATAGCGAAGGGCCTTGTACTTTAATTGTCCTCCATCATAATTTGTCACCCAGAGCATAGCGAAGGGTCTTAACGTTCAGATCCCTCGAAACTCGGGATGACAAACAACTCGGGATGACAAACAACTACGGAATGACAAACAACTACGGGATGACAAACAACTACGTGATGAAAAATAATATAGTAATTAAATCGTAAATTGATTAAATGCGCGATCACAAATACTGCTTTAGCGTCGCTAATTTTTTTATCTTCTAAAATATTCCTTAATTTAGCTTCACACACAAGAAACGATGATGCGCAAACAACTTTTAACGGCAATCCTTTTTGCTTTTTTAAGCAATCAAACTCGAGCACAAGTTAGCCCCACTTTAACGGTACCCCTAGGTGGCAATACTTACGCCAATCAAACAAAAAATGGGTCCATTACCAGAAATGGAATCGATAATTGGACTGACCCTCAAACTTCTTTCAAGGTTTACATCAGGTTGGCCAAAAAAGGAAATTTAACAGTTAGCCTAAATCAATTGAGCAAAGTTAATGGCGAAAGTGAATTGAGCGTAAGTATCAATCGTAAAGTAAAAAAAGTTTCAATAAAACAGGGCGATGTTTCACTGCCAGTAGGTGACTGGACTATCAAGGATACCGGTTATGTAGCTGTGGAAATTAAAGGCCTTAGTAAAACAGGCACCCAGTTTCCCACTATTGGAAGCTTGTTGGTAGCTGGTACGGCTGTAGATGCGAAAACTGCTTTTGTAAAAGATAATGAAGGTAACTTCTTTTATTGGGGCCGCAGAGGGCCATCGGTTCATCTTAACTATCAATTGCCGGAGAAAACAGATATTGAATGGTTTTATAATGAAATCACCGTGCCAAAGGGCGAAGATATCCAAGGGTCGTATTTTATGACGAATGGTTTCGCTGAAGGCTATTTTGGTATTCAAGTAAATTCGCCAACAGAAAGAAGAATCTTATTTTCGGTATGGAGCCCTTTTCAAACCGATAACCCAAAGGAAATTCCCGAAAGCCACAAAATTAAATTATTGAAGAAAGGTAAGGATGTATATACCGGAGAGTTTGGTAATGAAGGTTCGGGTGGACAGAGCTATTTGAAATACAACTGGAAGGCTGGCGAAACTTATAGCTTCTTGTTAAAGGCTACTCCTTCAGAAGATAATTATACCACCTATACAGCCTACTTCTTTACGCCCGAAAGTGGCCAATGGAGATTGATAGCTTCTTTTAAACGTCCGCAAACACAAACATATTTGAAAAGATTACACTCTTTCCTAGAGAATTTTGACCCCGCATTTGGCGATCAAACCCGAAAGGTTTTATTCAAAAATCAATGGGTTTGTGATACCAAGGGCGTTTGGACAGAAATTAATACAGCGAGATTTACAACAGATAATACAGGGAATAAAGGTTACAGAATGGATTATGGGGGTGGGGTAAATGGGGAGGCTTTTTATTTACGGAATTGTGGGTTCTTTAGTGATTTTACTATACCTAAAACAAGCTTCAAAAGAAAAACACTTGATCATAAACCGATTATAAACTTTAATTATTTGCCCTAGACTGGGACTTTGTTAACTAGAGCCTAGTAAAGGATCTAACTGTAAGCGTCATTGAGGGTACGCCCGTCATTGCGAGGTACGAAGCAATCTCACGACTAGATTGCTTCGTACCTCGCAATGACGCATAAAATCAATAACCTTACTAATTCAATAAGATTGCTTTGCTTCGTGCCTCTCAATGACGTAAAATCAATAACCTATAACACAACAAAAATCAGGATGAACGGACAGAACAAAAAAGATATTTACCCAGGTTTAGCAGTAGGGATTATTTTAAAGAAAGATCAGCGAAACGGTCATATCACCTATGGTGTGGTTAAAGATTTGTTAACCTCTTCGGCATTTCATTCGCGGGGAATTAAGGTTAGATTGGAAGACGGGCAAGTGGGCAGAGTAGCTGAGTGTCATCCAGAGCAGTAGCAAAGGATTGTAATGTAATTGCAATTATCTCGCTAAAAAGTAACAAAATTTTGAACTCCACGTCTATATTTGCGTTTACTAATAAATAATAAAGCATGGGTTATCTAATAAAATTTATCTTCATTACCATTATTATCCTTTGGGTTATCCGACTATTAATCCGAGCAATTTTTCCGGTAATGCTTAAAAATATGGTTGGTAATATGCAGCAGCAAGCAACAAATCCCAACCAACAACAACAACGTTCGGCCAGACCAGAGGGCTCTATCTCTATCGATTATATGCCTCAAAAGGAAAAAAAGGGCAATGCAGATAAATTAGGTGATTTTGTTGATTACGAAGAGGTTAAATAGATCCGGTAATCATTTTTAACAAAGTTTAACGGTTTATTACACAAATAAACCTAATATTTGCTGTAACGAATTGGCCTGGGCTATCGTTATATTTAATAAACACTGAATTATGACTAATTTGATACCTACCCGTTTATTTTCCTTCCTGCTAATTTTCAGCATAGTTATTCTTGGCTCTTGTAAAAAGAAAGAAGTTGAGGTTCCAGATGCTTCTTACATCAGATTTGTGAATGCATCACCAACGTTTGGTACCTATAATATTTATTTAGACGATAAAATGTTAAACTCAGCGGCCATTCCTTTTGGTGGTACAGTGTCTTATAGCCCGTTTATTTTTGGCAAACACACCATTAAATATACAACCGCTAGCAGTAATCAGCCTGTTTTTACCAAGGAAATCAATTTAACAGGAAATCAAATCCATTCTTTATACCTGGTAGATGTTGGAGCTAAGATGGATGCATTGCTGTTTATTGATAATGCCAGTGTAACCTCTACAACAAAGGCATTCGTAAAATTCATTAATCTAAGTCCAGATGCGCCGTCACTTAATTTAGATATTGCTGGAGGAGCTAACCTCTTTACCAATACAAACTATAAAGTGGGAACACAATTTGTGCAGGTTGATCCAAAAACATATACCTTTAATCTTACAGACTTTGCTTCTGGTGCGATCAAAACCACTTTGCCAGATATTGAATTTGTTGCAGGTCGTTATTACACCATTATAGCTCGCGGTATGATAAACCCAGGCACAAACGAGCAGAGTTTCAGCGCACAGAGCATCATAAATCAATAGGT
>DATJDT010000105.1:0-4946 GCA_035497275.1 Pedobacter sp. | reverse complement strand
CAATTGACCTACATGAAGAAATTCATATCAAGCAAAAACATACTATTGATGTGCTCTTCTTTGAATTCTTAGCCATTTTTACTTGGTTTAACCCAATAATTTATGCTTATAAATATACAGTAAAGAATATTCATGAATTCTTAGCTGATGAAGCCGCAGCAAATTTTCAAGGCGACAAGGAAACATATTCTCTTTTATTGTTAAGTCAGGCTTTTGGGGCGCGACCTAGCGACTTAACAAATGGTTTTTTTACAAAATCACTCATCAAAAAAAGAATTTTTATGCTGCATAAACAGCGGTCTAAAAAAACTGCGATTTTAAAGTACGGCTTATTTGTTCCTTTATTTGCACTAACCTTAATCCTATCTTCCGCAACGATCCGCAAAAATGATAGCCTGATAGAAGTAGCCGAACAAATTCCGCTAAACAATATTAAAGCTGTAGTAAGCGAAACAATTGAGGCACCGTTAAGAATTGTTGATGTGGAAATCGCGCCTCGAGTTTTTAAAGATGCGCAGCCAAAAGCTAAGGTGGTAAATAATAATTTATCAAGCCATTCAAACAAAGACTGGGTTAGTTTTTATAACTTTTTAACAACAACTATCAAATATCCTACTGATGCAATAAATAAACAAATCCAAGGGGATGTGCGTGTTAACTTCAAGGTAGAGACAGGGAAAATCCAAAATATAAATGTAGTTGGAGATTTAGGACCGCAAACTGAACAAGAAGTTAAACAAAGTATTTTGGCCTTCAACAAAGAATTACCTGCCGAAGACGGAAATTATAGTTTTGTTACAGCATTTAAATTAAGTCAACTTACCAGCAAAGAAGAAGCCATCGCTAATGAAGCTCCTATAGGTTACAATGAGTTACCTAAAATCGTTGTGCTGGGTTACCCAGCAACTATCAAAAAAGAAGAAAACGTTGAAGATAATTTAGTCTACAGCCATGTTTCTCTAGAAAACCCTCCGAGTTACCCAGGTGGCATTCAAAATTTCTATCGTTGGTTAGCCTCAGCGATTAGGTATCCAATAATGGCATCAGAGAACAATATACAAGGAACAATATATATATCTTTTAGCGTAGAAAAAGATGGAGCCTTGAGCGATATCAAAGTAGATGGTAAAAAATTAGGCTATGGACTTGAAGAAGAAGCCATAAGAGTTATTAAATTAAGTAAAAGATGGAATCCCGGAATGCAGAACGGAAGAGTTGTTCGCGCCAAGTATAACATTCCAATTAAATTCTCAATGCCTAATGAAACTGCTAAAATAAAATCACCTGGAAACGAAGCATTAGGGTCTAAATTAGCGATTGGCATTAAATTAAAAGGCACAAATTTAAATCCGAAATCAGCACCTCTATATATAATCGACGGACAGAAACAAGATCATATGGATGTTAATAAGCTGAAACCAGAAACCATTGAAAGTATAAGTGTACTTAAAGATGCCTCTGCTAGCTCACTCTATGGCAAACAAGGAGAAAATGGGGTAGTTCTCATCACAACAAAAAAAGAATCGCTAACGAAATAACTTAAATTCAATGAAAAAATTAATCATCTTATCTTTAATTCCTGCTTTGTTATGCGGCACCGTTAGCGCAGACGCTAAAAATGTTTCAATTGGAAAAATATATAGCGCTGATGACCTAGGTAAATTTTATAGCTATTTAATGCAAAGTATTGAATACCCTAGCACCGCTCGTTTACAAAACCATCAAGGAAATAGCATTATAACTTTCACACTTATAAAAGGCAATTTAAAACATATAAATATTCATACAGAACTTGGAAATGGCTGTGATGTTGCTGTTTTAAACAGTTTGATGGCTTACTCGCAATTAAACACCTTAAAAGATGGTTTATATGCGTTGCAAACTTCGTTTAGAATTAAAGGCGCTAGTACGGCTATTATCAATAACGGGGTAAAAATGCCAATTGGTTTCACTGCGCTAAATACAATAACTATCATGGCCCAGGCATCAAATCCGCAAGCCAAAAGTAATGCAGATTCAAAGTCAATTAAAATTATTGGCTACCGTTCAACAAATAAACAAACAGAGCCATTATACATCGTTGATGGAAAAGTGTTTGCCCTTAACTTAAATGAATTGGATCCAAACACAATTGAATCAGTAAGCATACTTAAAGATGCTTCGGCAATTAGTCTTTATGGAACTCAAGGAGCTAATGGCGTAGTTGTAATCACTACAAAAAATGCTATCGCAAATGGCGTAGACAAAAAAGAACCTCCAGCAATCAAACAAGCAGAAGCCTCGAAAAACAATGATGAAGTAACCATAAACGATTATGGAAGTAAAGTGAAGTTTAGGGGCACCAATACCTATGGCAAAAACCCTCTTTACATTTTGGATGGAAAAGTATTAGAAAACGAAAACATTAACCAATTAGACCCCAATAAGATTGAATCGATCTCGATCCTAAAGGATGCTTCTGCTATTGCCCTCTACGGCTCTTCAGGGCAAAATGGCGTAATCATAGTGACGACCAAGAATGTTCCAATTCAAAAAACAAAGAATCAGTAAAAACTTAACCTAAAGCTCAAAAAAGATGAAAACAAAAATTTTCTCATCGCTAATAGCGGTGTTAATGCTCAATCTGTGCCTAAACCAAGCGTTTGCACAAGATGAAAAGGTATATGATCATATATCTTTAAAAACCCCACCAACCTATCCTGGAGGTATTCAAAAGTTTTATGATTTTCTTGGCGCAACGATCAAGTATCCCACCCAGGCAATCGAAAATAATGTACAAGGTACTGTATATACCTCTTTCACGATAGAAAAAGATGGCTCGTTAACTGACATTAAAGTAGATGGCAAAAAACTAGGCTCAGGAACAGAGGAGGAGGCCGTTAGAGTACTTAAATTGGCGAGAAAATGGAACCCAGGACTTTATAACGAAAAACCTGTTCGGGCGAAATACAGCATGCCAATAAAATTTGCATTGCCTAATAAACCAAAAAAGGCCATAACGTCAAATAATGCAAATACCCATACCACTCCTTCAACATCAGGCGAAGGCGACAAAACAGTATATAGTCATGTTTCCATGGAAAACCCTCCAACTTACCCAGGAGGTATCGCAAAGTTCTATAATTTTTTAGGTACAAACATGAAATATCCTAAACCTGCAGTAGATGCTAAAATCGAAGGAACTGTATACACCTCTTTCACTATAGAAAAAGACGGCTCATTAAGTGATATTAAAATAGATGGCAAAAAATTAGGCTATGGATTAGATGAGGAAGCAGTGCGCGTATTAAAGTTATCAAAACGATGGAATCCCGGTATGCAAAACGGCAAGGTAGCTCGTACTAAATACAACATTCCCGTTAAATTTTCATTGAAAAAATAATAAATCAATACTCACAAAAAACCCCAACCTAAATGGTCGGGGTTTTTTGTTTATATGTCTCCTCTGTCTCGGACGATTAAACCTACTAAATTTATCGCATAAAAGCAAATCGCCTTACCCTTCTTCTTCGCTTATAAATTTAGCTGCGTAATAATCTCTATTCATTCTTGCAATATTTTCTAGCGAAATCCCCTTAGGACATTCGGCTTCGCAAGCCCCTGTATTAGTACAATTTCCAAATCCTTCCGCATCCATTTGAGCCACCATATTCTGTACACGCTTATAACGCTCAGGTTGTCCCTGTGGCAATAATGCCAATTGAGATATTTTTGCAGACACGAATAACATCGCCGAAGCATTCTTACACGTTGCAACACAAGCACCACAACCAATACATGCAGCAGCTTCAAATGCTGCATCTGCCTGAGCTTTTGGAATTGGCAAACTGTTTGCGTCTTGCGCATTACCCGTATTTACCGAAATAAAGCCACCTGCGGCAATAACTCTATCAAATGCAGATCTATCTACAGTTAAATCTTTAATTACAGGGAAAGCTTTTGCTCTCCACGGTTCAACGACAATGGTATCTCCATCCTTAAATGAACGCATATGCAACTGACAGGTTGTAACTGCATCTTTTGGACCGTGCGGGCGACCATTGATAAACATCGAACACATCCCGCAAATACCTTCGCGACAATCGTGGTCAAATACAATAGGATCATCACCCTTGGTAATTAAATCTTCGTTTAAGACATCGAACATTTCTAAAAAAGACATATCAGGAGAAATATCCGAGACTTTATAGTCTACCATTTTTCCTTTTTCTTTTGTGCTCTTTTGACGCCAAACCTTTAGCGTTAAGTTCATATTTCCTGTACTCATATCTTAACTACTATTTATAACTTCTTTGTGCTATTTTAATATTTTCGAATATCAATTCTTCTTTGTGGAGCTCGAAACTTCCATCACCCTTATTTTCCCAAGCTGCAACGTAAGCATACCCTTCGTCATCACGTAACGCTTCGCCTTCTTCAGTTTGGTATTCTTCGCGGAAGTGACCACCACAGCTTTCATTACGATTTAAAGCATCGATACACATCAACTCGCCCAATTCAATAAAATCTGCAACACGGCCTGCCTTTTCTAATTCTGGGTTGTATTCATCCGTTGATCCAGGAACACGAACATCATTCCAAAAATCTTTTTTCAATTGTTGAATTTCTGCAATTGCCGATTTTAAGCCTTCAGCATTACGAGCCATTCCACATTTTTCCCACATGATTAGGCCTAATTTCTTATGGAAATGATCCACAGATTTCGTTCCTTTAATTCCAATTAAAGTATCTAGTATTCCTTTTGCCCTGGCTTCTGCTTCAGCAAATGCTGGATGATCTGTTGGAATTGCCTTAACCGAAATTTCTTTTGATAAGTATTGTCCGATAGTATAAGGAAGAACGAAATAACCATCTGCCAAGCCTTGCATCAATGCAGACGCGCCTAAACGATTAGCTCCATGATCAGAGAAATTTGCTTCCCCTGTACAGTATAAACCAGGTACAGT
>DATJDT010000104.1:0-3398 GCA_035497275.1 Pedobacter sp. | reverse complement strand
TATAGCGATCAGCAATTGGCCCGAAATCTGACACAAATACCTCAAAACCTTGCTTTTTTGCAAGTATTGCAGCTCCAACTCCACTTTCTCCAGCACCAAGAATAACCAATCTCTTCCGCTCCATTATCTTAATTTTAAGGTTACAAAAGTGATAACGGCAAGCATAATGCCTATAATCCAAAAACGGGTTACTATTTTAGCTTCATGATATCCCTTTTTCTGGTAATGATGATGTAGCGGAGACATTAAGAAGATTCTTCTGCCTTCTCCAAAACGTTTCTTAGTGTATTTAAAATACGAAACTTGCAACGTAACAGATAAAACCTCAACCAGAAATACGCCACAAAGTATAGGGATCAAAAGTTCCTTGCGGATCATGATGGCAAATACCGCAATAATACCTCCGATGGTTAAACTTCCCGTATCCCCCATAAATATTTGAGCTGGATATGAATTATACCATAAAAACCCTACACAAGCACCTACAAAAGCACTAGCAAAAATCATCAACTCTCCCGAATTGGGGATATACATAATATTGAGATAATCGGCGATTACGGTATTACCGGAAACATATGCTAAAATACCAAGGGTAATCCCAATAATTGCTGAAGTTCCAGTTGCCAAACCATCTATCCCATCTGTTAAATTTGCACCATTTGAAACAGCTGTAACAATGGTAATAACAAAAAACAAGAATACAATTAAGGCATATTTCTCATAGTCTTTCCCCAAAAACTTGAGCACTTTAGCATAGTCAAATTCATTGTTTTTGTAAAATGGCACATTAGTGATGGTCGATTTTACATCTTGTGTATAATAATAGCTCTCTGTCTTTTTCCTTAAAACCATGGGAGCCGAGCTTTTCGAAATTGCAGTTTCATCAACTGTTTGGCGAACGACTATATTAGGGTGATAAAACATAGTTAAACCAACTATAACTGCCAAACCTACTTGTCCAACAATTTTAAACCTACCAGCTAAACCTTCCTTATTTTTTCTAAAAACTTTGATATAATCATCAACAAAACCAATTACACCCATCCAAACGGTGGTAATGATCATCAGTATCACATAAATATTGGTAATATTGGCAAAAAGTAATGTAGGTATTAAAATACCTAGCAAGATCATTATTCCACCCATTGTTGGGGTACCTTGTTTTTGCATCTGACCTTCTAATCCAAGATTCCTTACCGTTTCACCAACTTGTTTACGATGTAAATAATCAATAATCCGGCGCCCATAAACCGTGGTAATAAACAACGATAATATAATCGACAACGAAGCACGGAAGGTAAGATATTGGAACAATCTTAATCCCGGAAAATCATAATGCTTATGCAGGTATTCAAATAATAAATATAACATTAGCTCATTAGGTTTAATTGTTCGATTAATACTTCTTTATCATCAAAATGGTGTCTAACACCGTTGATTTCTTGATATTTTTCATGACCTTTTCCAGCCAGAAGAATAATATCCCCTGGTTTAGCGATATGACATGCCGTTTTAATGGCCTCTTTGCGGTCTAAAATTGAAATCACTTTTCTTTGGTTAGTAGGTGAAACTCCTTTTTCCATTTCTTCGATAATCACACTTGGATTTTCGGTCCTAGGATTATCTGAGGTTAGAATAACTTTATCACTCCAATCGCATGCAACACGTGCCATTATTGGTCTTTTTGTTTTGTCACGGTCACCACCGCAACCAATAATTGTGATTACTTGTTCATTGCCTTTTCTAATATTGGCAATTGTGCTAAGTACATTCTGAACCGCATCTGGCGTATGTGCATAATCTACAATGCCAATAATTCCTTGTTTCGAAACCGTATAATCAAATCTACCTTCGGCTCCAGTTAAGCTACTCAGAATGGTCAATACCTTTAACTTGTCCTGCTCCAACAATATAGCTGTTGAATAAGCAGCGAGTAGATTATAGGCATTAAATGAGCCTACCATTTTAAAAAACACCTCAACTTGATCAATCAATAAGTTTAACCCGCTGAACTTGTTTTCAATAACCTTCGCATTAAAATCGCCCATTTGTTTTAAGGCGTAAGTTTTTTTATGTGCACTTGTGTTTTGCAACATCACCAAACCATTTTTATCATCAATATTGGTTAATGCAAAAGCAGATTTAGGTAGGATATCAAAAAATTCCTTTTTTGCTTTGATATAGTTCTCAAAAGTTCGGTGAAAATCTAAATGATCATGGGTAATGTTTGAAAATACGCCGCCAGCGAAAGCCAAACCCGAAATACGATGTTGTGCTACTGCATGAGAACTTACTTCCATGAAGCAATAGTCACAGCCCGCATCAACCATCTGCCTTAATAAGGCATTTAAAGCTATAGGATTTGGTGTAGTATGTGTGGCAGGGATAATTTCTTCATTAATGTGATTCTGCACAGTTGAAATCAAACCTACATGGTAACTTAGCTTTCTAAACAATTGGAAAAGCAATGTTGCAATGGTCGTTTTTCCATTGGTACCTGTAATTCCAATCAACTTAAGATCGGAAGATGGATTTTCATAAAAATTACTCGCCACAATACCCAATGCTATGGCCGAATTTTCTACTTGCACAAAAGTGACTTCATCAGGCACAACGGTTGGAAGCGCCTCACAAATAACAACCGTAGCTCCCGCGTCAATAGTTTGCGATATATACTGGTGACCATCTGTTTGCGTACCCTTTACTGCTATAAATAAGGTATTAGGTTTTACGGCCCTCGAATCAAAAGCAATAGAATCCACTATACAATCGGTTTTACCAACAATATGTTTAATCGCTACACCATATAGTAAATCTTGCAAATTCATTAGGTCGTTGTTTGGTTGTTTGGTTGTTTAGTTTTTTGGTTGTTTAGGTATTTAGGTGTTTGGTTGTTAGTTGCTTAATTGTTTAGTTGGTTAGTTGGTTGTTATTATTTTTTTTTCGTTTTTATCTATTTATTCCGTCATTGCGAGGTACGAAGCAATCTCCTATTGCAACTGTATTTGCACCAAAGCCCCTTTATTTACTTTAGTTCCCGCTTGTATAGATTGAAGAACTACTTTTCCACTGCCACTAACTTTTGTTTTTAAGCCAGCGTTACCCAATAAATACATGGCATCTTTTAAACCCATTCCGTTCACATTCGGCATAACTCCCCTAACCGGTATATTTTCTTGATAAACAATCCCGTTTGTAGTATCTATTGTATTAAAATAATCCGATTTAGCCGCGTACAAGGTTTTGATGCCAAAGGCATTATACACTTGACGTGTCGCTTTACTGTGCCCTGCTTTAGCTTCTGGGATACTTGTATTGCCAATTTTATTCGTTTTAACCTGGGTATATAGCTGGGTATCGGACGCATAAATACGATCGGCTATTTTCTTAAAAACTGG
>DATJDT010000103.1:0-5555 GCA_035497275.1 Pedobacter sp. | reverse complement strand
GGCTCCAGGTAAAAAATGGGGTAATTTTTACTCTGTAGGTGCTGCTTGGATAATTAGTCAAGAAAGCTTCTTAAAAGGCGCATCTTGGTTAAATTATTTGAAATTGAGAGGTTCATACGGACAGTTAGGTAACGATGGTTTGAGTGGGTTTTACAAATATCAATCGTTCTATAATCTTGACTGGAACAATGCTGGAGAGCCTGGTATTTATTTAAGTTCTTTGGCGACGCCTGAATTGAGTTGGGAGACTAAAACTTCATCGGATGTTGCCGTTGAGTTTTCAATGTTTAATAATAGATTACGTGGTAGTGTAGAGGCATTTAATAGTTTATCTACAGATTTATTATTTAATGTGCCTCTTCCAATATCTATTGGAATTACAAGTGTGTCAAGAAACATCGGTTCAATGTGGAATAGAGGAGTAGAGGTACAGTTGGGCGGTGACATTATTAAAGCGGGTAGTTTTAAATGGGACGCAGACATTAATTGGACTATAACTAAAAATAAAATCACTAAAATGCCAGTTGAGACACCAACCATCATCAACGGTACAAAACAGTTAGCGGTAGGTAGATCAATTTATGATTTCTGGTTGCGTCAATGGGCAGGAGTAGATCCCACAGATGGAGCAAGTTTATATCTTGTTAATCCTTTAAGTCCAGGTTCAGCTGTAGATACTCGTACAATCGATGGAAAAACTTATACTGTGAATCCAAATAATGCATTATATGCTTATACTGGGTCAGCAATTCCTAAGTTCTATGGTAGTATCACTAATACTTTTACTTACAAAAAAATATCCCTATCAGTATTGTTGAACTATCAAGTTGGTGGTAAATTTTATGACGGAAATTATCAAAGTTTAATGAGTTATAGTTCTTATGGAGGCTCCCTTCACGTTGACGCTTTAAAAGCTTGGCAACAAGTAGGTGATGTAACTTCTATCCCTCGTTTAGATGTTGGAAGATCAACTTTCTTTAATGCAACTTCAACACGCTTTTTAGTTGATGCTTCATACATTAACATGAGATCTGCTACTTTGGCTTATACTTTGCCTACCAGTTTAACCAAGAAAGTAGATGTAAGTAATGCAAGGATTTTTGCCTCTGGTGAGAACTTGTTTTTAGTTTCTAAACGTACTGGTTTGGATCCAACAGAATCATTTACTGGGACAAACTCTAATAATTACACGCCTACGCGTATTATTAGCTTAGGTCTTAATTTAACATTTTAACAAGAAAGAATATGAAAATTAAACATAAATTTTTTATTCCTGTGGCTGTAATAGTTTTAGCCCTGAGTTCATGTAAAGACAATTATTTAGACACCACACCAACCGATAGAGTGGCAAATACTTCTGTTTTTACGACAACAGCAAACGCCATGACTGCCTTGAACGGTATTCATAGATCGCTTTACGTCCAATATTCTAGACAAGAAGAAGGAGGACAAGGTGCTGTCAATTTAAATATCGATTATATGGGAGAGGACATTGTAAATACCGTAAGCACAACTGCTTTCGGCGTGCATAAGTGGACAACTCATAGAAGTTCTGCCAATGCAAACAATGCATTTATCTATACTTTTTATTATAGAATTATTGGTAATGCTAATGCAATTATTGAAAATATAGATGCAGCTACTGGTTCTGATGCAGATAAGAGAGCTATTAAAGGAGAAGCTCTAGCTTACAGGGCATGGGCACATTTCGTGCTAGTTCAAGTATATGGAAAACGTTATGATGCCGCTGGAAACAACACACAACCAGGCATCCCAATAATGATTTCTACTCAAATTGATGCTACACCGGGTAAACCTAGATCAAGTGTTGAAGAGGTGTATGCACAGATTAATAAGGATATAGATGCTTCTATCGCTTCTTTTGCAGCAGGAGCAACCGCACGTCCTAACAAATCACACTTCAATCTTAACGTTGCAAAGGGCTTAAAGGCACGTATCGCCTTAGCGCAAGGCAAATGGGCAATTGCGGCTCAAAATGCTATGGAAGCGAGAACTGGTTTAACTTTGATGACCAATGCCGAGTATTTAGGTGGTTTTAACAATTATGATAATCAGGAATGGATGTGGGGTAGTAGACAACAAGAAGATCAAACTACCTATTTCTACTCTTTCTTTGCTTATATGGGAACGTTTAACTCAACTGCAAATAGAACGGTGCCTAAACGTATGTTCTCTGTATTGTACAATAAAATTTCTCCTACTGATGTTCGTAAACAATTGTGGGATCCAGCAGGTAATAGTCCGACTTTTCTAGCGTATAATATGCCTGTAGGTGTAGTTTCCAGCGCTACGGCTAGTTACAAACAAGGTAAATTCAGAAATGCTGGTGCTACAAGTATCGGGGATGTGGTAAATATGCGCGTGGCCGAGATGTTTTTAATTGAAGCAGAATCTAGAGCGCGCCTTGGTTTGGCTGGAAATGCTTCTGAAACAACAAATGCACAAAATGTATTATTTACGCTTGCTAAAAACAGAGATGCTAGTTATGTATTATCAACAAATACTGGAACTGCTTTAATCGATGAGATCATGATCCAACGTCGTGTTGAGTTATGGGGCGAAGGATTTAGATTTTTCGATTTGAAACGTTTAAATCTTCCTGTTGATAGAACTGGTGGAAATCATACAATCGCATTGTCAGGAGTATTAACTGTTCCAGCTGGTGGGCCTGAATGGCAATGGGCAATTCCTCAAGCGGAAATAGATGCTAATCCTGCGATTGGTCCAGGTGGGCAAAACCCATAATATTCAACTTGCGAAGTTTCTATAACCTCCTAAGTATTTTTAATAAAAAAACCCGCTTAATAGCGGGTTTTTTTATGCTTTATTTATGGTGCTAATCTATTGATTTGCCATTTGCCATTAATCAAATCATATTTAATTCGGTCATGTAAACGGCTTGATCTGCCTTGCCAAAATTCAATTGACACAGGTTTAACAATATAGCCTCCCCAATGCGCAGGTTTAGGAATTGTTTTATTTTCATATACTGAAGTGAGTTCTTCAACTTTCTTCTCCAAATCTGTTCTGTCGCTAATAACCTGACTTTGTGGCGAAGCAATTGCACCAATCTGGCTACCTTGTGGACGGCTATGGAAATAAGCTTCAGAAGCTTCTTTATCTAGTTTCTCTACCTTTCCTTCAATACGAACCTGACGTTCTAACTCTGCCCAAAAGAACACCAGACAGGCCTGGGGGTTTTTCTTAAGTTCTTTCCCTTTAGTGCTCAGATAATTAGTGAAAAAACTAAATCCCTGGTTGTCAAATCCTTTTAATAATACAATACGCGCATTAGGTTTTCCGCTTTTATCAGCTGTAGCTAAAGTCATTACATTAGGCTCGTATAACTTCGCATCTAAAGCGGCACTAAACCATTTTTCGAATTGCTTGATTGGATTTTTATCTACTTCTTTCTCAGTTAATTCGGCAGTACGATAATCTTGCCTTAAATTCTGTAACATTTCTTTTGTAAGCTCCATGCACAAAAATAAGGTTTAAGTTCCATACTTTCGGTTTGGTAAAGTCGGATAGGTTGCTTAAATTTCATAAATGTTAAGTACTACACAACCTTCTACTGGTAAATTATTAATTTCTGAACCTTTTTTAAGCGATCCTAATTTTAAAAGATCGGTTGTGCTATTGGCCGAACATAGCGAAGAGGGAACACTAGGTTTTATTTTGAACCAGCCAAGCGCTTTGCTATTAAAAGATTTAGTGCCAGATTTATGGGAAGCTAACTATCCTGTTTTTATTGGCGGACCAGTTGAAATCGATACAGTTCATTTTATTCATCGTTGCTATGACAAATTAAACAGTGGAGAGGAAATAGCCAATGGAATTTATTGGGGCGGAAATTTCGAAACGCTTAAAATTTTAGTAAACAACAATAGTATAGCTGAAAATGAGGTGAAGTTTTTCTTAGGCTACTCTGGCTGGGGAGCGTTTCAGCTGAAGGAAGAAATAACAGAAAACACCTGGATCGTTTCCGATAAATTTCATCAAGACCTAGTTTTTTCACACAATGAAGAAGAAGTTTGGCGAGAAGTAATCCTGAACCTCGGTCCTAAATATGCACATATTAGCAATTTTCCAAGCGATCCTAATTTGAACTAAATTAATACGTTTCTTGCTCTCGCAAAGTCCATTTTGCGGAATGAATTTAATTATAACGAAAATTTAAGTAATAATTTTTCTTGCAAAATGACTAATACTTGTGTGTATAAAATAAAGCGATTTAAAGCGTTATTTTAAATAAGGGTAGTTTCCCTACTAAAATGGAAAATTAAGCACGCAGCTCGCATTAAAAATATACTCACCGATGTGATGAAGATTCGCAAGGTGATAGCAAAAGTATTGTTGCAATTTTGAATTATCCAGTTGTTCGGGAGTTGTTCGGGAAAAAGGCCTATTTATTCGGGAAGTCTTCGGGAAGCGTTCGGGAAAATCGGCCTTTTATTCGGGAAGCGTTTGAGAAGCGTTCGAGAAGGGATCGTGAAGCGTTCGGGAAACGGTCGAGTTGGTATTGAATCCATCACAAACAACTGGCGAACGCTTCACGATCCCTTCTCGAACAAGGTAATAGTCTTTATCGAAGCAGTGAGGAAGGATTTCCGATTAAAACTTTGATAACACCAAAGGTTAAGAAAAGCAGTAGCTCTATTTTTAACCTTTAGTTAAATAAGACTAGCGGCGCTTTCTTCTACTTTTTTTCTTAAGTCGTCTTTATAGGCTTGCATTTTTTGTGCTAAAGACTCGTCGGCTGTTGCCAAAATTTGAACCGCTAATAAGCCAGCATTTTTAGCGGCATTTAAGGCAACTGTAGCAACCGGAATACCATTAGGCATTTGTAGAATAGAAAGGATAGAATCCCATCCATCGATAGAATTAGACGATTTTACTGGAACACCAATCACTGGAAGCGTAGTAATAGAAGCTACCATGCCAGGTAAATGTGCGGCACCGCCAGCACCCGCAATGATTACTTTTAAGCCTCTTTGTGCGGCCTCCTTGGCGTAGGTAAACATTCGCTCAGGTGTACGGTGAGCTGAAACAACAGTCATTTCAAACTCCACACCAAATTCCTTACAGATATCAGCAGCATCTTGCATGATTGGTAAATCAGATTTGCTGCCCATTATAATTCCTACTTTTGCACTCATATTTTTTTTCTTATACTAGGTGTTATATTTTTTACTGTTTGTCTTACCGACCTAAATTTGTCATCCTGACCCCAACTTGTCATCCTGACCCCAACTTGTCATCCTGACGCTAGGAAGGATCTTACGACCAGTTCCTTCGCTGCGCTCTGGATGACAATTCTATCCCTACGAAATTACTTTTAATGTCTGTTGCACATATCTTGCTTTCTCTATCGCTCTTTCACGGTTCTGATCAACAATGGTTACATGGCCCATTTTACGGAAAGGTTTAGTGTATTTCTTTCCATATAAGTGGATATAAACACCGTCAATACTCATTATTTTCTCTAAATTTTCATATTTAGCCAAACCTTCATGGCCTTTTTCTCCTAAGAG
>DATJDT010000102.1:0-2975 GCA_035497275.1 Pedobacter sp. | reverse complement strand
TCGAGGCTATTATGATTGCTTATGCGCAAGCGTTACTAGTGGATCGAAAAGCCTTAACTGAAGCGCAACAAAATAACGATGTAGTTGCTTGTCAGGAAATACTACAACATACTTTTAGAAGTGATTTAAGAGCATTAGTAGCCGAAGCAAGACTTAGAGCAGGTGCAGCCTTATCACCTTTAAATTTATATCGTAATTTAGCGTGTAGAAAAATCTTAATAGGCGAACGCGGACAAAACACTGTTGCTACCGGTTTATAATCAATAGTTAAGATGTCTATACCAGTTATTGCCATATTTGATGTTGGAAAAACCAATAAGAAACTCTTCTTGATCGATGAGAACTATCAGATAGTATACGAACGTTCGGCGCGATTTGTTGAAACTGTTGATGAAGATGGAGAGCCCTGCGAAAACTTAGAGAGCCTGCGCTCATCAGTGTATGATTCATTGCAACAAGTAGCAAAAATGGACGAGTATGAGATTAAGGCGATTAATTTTTCTACCTATGGTGCAAGCTTTGTTTATCTAGACGAAAATGGTGAGCCCTTAACCCCATTGTATAATTATTTAAAAAATTATCCAGAAGCACTAAAAAAAGAATTTTATGCGAAGTATGGGGGAGAAGAACAGCTCTCGCTCCAAACAGCTTCGCCAGTGTTAGGGAGCTTAAATTCGGGGCTGCAACTTTATCGACTTAAAAAGGAAAGACCCGAACTTTTCGCCAAAATTAAATACGCACTTCATTTGCCACAGTATTTAAGTTATTTAATTACGGGTAAGGCAGTTGCCGATATTACCAGTATTGGTTGTCATACCCACTTGTGGGATTTTACTAAAAACCAATACCATCAATGGGTAATTGAAGAAGGACTAGATGCTAAATTTGGAATTTTTACGCCAGCCGATTCGAGTTCAGTATGCCAATTTGAAGGTAAAAGTTATCAGGTTGGCGTTGGTTTACATGATAGTTCGGCTGCCTTGATCCCTTATCTCGCCAACTTTTCTGTTCCTTTTGTCCTTTTATCAACAGGAACTTGGTGCATCAGTTTAAATCCATTTAACCAAGATCCTTTAACAGCCGACGAGCTGAAACAAGACTGCCTTTGTTATATGCATTTTAAAGGTAAAGCCGTTAAAGCATCTAGAATCTTTGCTGGTAATGAACACGATCAGCAGTTAAAGCGAATTGCTGAGCATTATGATCGTGCAGCTTATCTTTTTAAGCACTTAAAGTTTAACCCTGGATTGTTTTTAAAGCTTGGAACTAAAATTCCTGAAAATCAATTTCCGCAACTAGTATTTTCTGCTACTTCTGCATTTGGAAAAAGGGATCTTAGTTTATTTAAAACTGCAGAAGAAGCTTATCATCAATTGATTTTCGATTTAGTTAAACAGCAGGTCTATTCGTTGCGGTTAATCTTAAATCCTGGAGTAAAAAGGGTTTTTGTTGATGGAGGCTTTGGTAAAAATGCAATTTATATGCATCTCTTGGCTATTTCCATTCCTGATATCGAAGTGTATGCTTCGTCAGTTTCACAAGCAACGGCAATAGGTACAGCATTATCAATTAATGATGATTGGAACGATCGCCCCATTCCAAATGATATCATTGAGCTGAAATATTATTCGTTTATACAGCGAACTTTATAGTGCTGTTTTTGCGAGGCACGGACGTCATGCGAGGTAGGGCCGTCATTGCGAGGTAGCATACCTTAAACGAAATAGCATGCCTTAAACGATGACTAACACCTAAACCTTCGGTAAATGTACCTCTGCTAACATACACCTTGCGCTGCCACCTCCATTTTTCTCAATCGTGTACAAAGGCGCATGCACAAGTTTGCAATATTTCGATAATGAAGCAAGTTGATTGCTATCTAACGATAGGTATGCTTGCTCCGACATTACCAATAAGTTATCTCCAGTGTTGCTTTTTACCTCTAACATATTACCCGCAAATTGGTTCATTTGCAGAAAACTGATTTCAATAATTTCTTTATTTGTGTCGACCAGGCTTTGTCTTAATGTGTTTTTTTCTGTTTCATCAGGTATTGAATCAAAACAAACTACAGCGAACCGACTGCCAATACACATCATCACGTTAGTATGGTAAATAGGGAAGCCTTGATCATCAAGCGCGCTGAAAACTACTGATTTATAGCCGGCCTTGCTGCAAAACTCTGCTAAAACCTTTTCATCTGTTCTTAATGATAAACAGGCATATGCAATTCTATTTACCCTATCTAAAACCAGACTTCCGGTTCCTTCTAAGAATACATTGTTAGCCTCATTTGCACTCAAATCTATTATCCTCGTAATAACAAAATTTTCATGGATACGGTCTATGATTTCCTTTCTGCGTTCCGCCCTTCTGTTCTCGGAGAACATCGGATACAGGATTACTTCTCCATTATCGTGAAACGAAACCCAGTTATTGGGGAAAATAGAATCGGGCGTTTCTGGAGTTAAGGTGTCATCAATCACTGTTACTTCAACGCCATTGTTCCTTAACATCGCTACAAAGCCATCGAACTCTTTCAATGCTAAGCTTTGTACATTTTCGTCTGATGACTCTTGTTGAAATTTATTATTGCCAGCCGTTTGCGCATTGAACTTAAAATCAACTGGCCTAATCATTAAAATATGGTTGGTAGTCTGCACGATAGGTTAACTGTTTAAATTGATGAATTGTTTTAATCGGTTAATTTAACTTAAGTTATCCCTTAATAAAGGAAGACTCATACAGTGAAATCCGCCACGAGCCCTAGATAATTCCGCCGAAGGCATTAAAATCAGCGTATCCACTATCGTATCTGCACTAGCTTTACCGCTTTCTAAATCATTAATCAAATCCTTTACCTTAACGATGTTAAAACCCTTTGCTTTAAAAGCTTCAACCGTTTTATCATTTCTATCGTAACCTAATACTACGCCTTCTTTAATAGCCAAAAGGTTACAAGAGTCTGTCCATTG
>DATJDT010000101.1:0-2839 GCA_035497275.1 Pedobacter sp. | reverse complement strand
ACAAGAACCTATCATAAAAAACAACAACGATGCAGGAATATACAACCATACACATAACCAAATAGACTTAGCTGCTGCCTTACTTGAGGACGCGGTATGATAACGTTGTACATAATTTTGATCCATCCCAAAATTATTAAGATTGATAAAAAACCCATATAATAATACCACCCAAAAAGAGGAGACCGTTAAATTTGGCGCAAAGCTTCCCAGACTAAACTTATCAGCATTCTTCCCTATTTCGACAACTTTGGCTATCCCACCATCCATATTGCTAATGATTAGGTATAGGATTAAAAGTGCCCCAAAGGTTTTAACAATTGCCTGTACTACTTCCGTCCAAATCACTGCTTCAATACCTCCCATTACAGTATAAATAATGATGCAAATACCCATTACAATCATAATTATTTGCATTGAATAGCCTGTTAGGGCTTGTAAGCTTAAGGCAATTCCAAAAAAGATGGACCCCATTCTAGCTAATTGCGTAAGTAAAAAACAAACTACCGCATAGGTTCTGGCCCATGCACCAAATCGGTTTTCGAGATGTGTATAGGCAGAAATCTCTCCAGTACCTCGGTAAAACGGAACAAAATATTTAGAAGCTATCCAAGCAGCTAAAGGCATAGAAATACTAAATACAAACGCGTTCCAATTCCCTCCAAATGCCTTTCCCGGCACACCTAAAAAAGTATTGCTACTTAAAAATGTAGCATAAATAGATAATCCTATTGCCCATCCCGGAATTAAACCAGCAGCTTTGGTAAACTGCTCAGAACTTTTATTCTTCCTCGAAAAATACACACCAACCAATATCATTCCCATCAGGTAAATAACAATAATTGCAAGATCAAGAATTGGAAGACCCTTCATTTTTGGTTGTTCGTTTATAATTAGTTAAAACAAATATCAATGCAGAATGCCTAGCATTCATATTAGATTTTAGCTATGTATTGTAGTATGTTATCTTATTACTGTACATCTAAGCCATCAATAAATAAGCCCTTTGCATCAATAGCTGTTACCCTAACTTTATAAGTACCTGCATTAACCATAGAACCCGTATTGGTTGCGAAATAATTCCATTTACCTTCTTTTGTTGCTGTTAAAAATGCTTCTTCTGTTTTCATGAGTGTTCCATCATTGGTTAAAAACTCTAACCTTACCTTTAAATTGTTCTGAAACGGATTATGGTATTTTAAAGTCAACGAGTAAGTATCCGCTACACCAACATTGATTGTCCATTCAATTGTATTTCCTGAAGCCACTTTATAGACAACTCTCTGCTTACCCATTAAATCTTCTTTTGAAAGCTGTTCACCTTTAAGTGTTGCCTCCGTAGCCTTATAAGTTGTCACTGTTTTAAGGTCATAAGCAGGCTCAAGCTGCGTGGGTTCAATTACAGCAACAGAGGCCACATATCCTGGCACTATCACTTTTTGTCCTTTTTCGAAGCGTTTCCGATACACAACAAACTCTTCTCCTAAGCTATTCTTAATCGCAGTTTTAGTGTTTTCATAACCCGATGGGGATTCACGCTTATCCTGTTTGTTTATTGCGATAAATACATCTACCAAAGCAGTTACATTAAAATTAAGCATAGTTTTCGCCTTTAAGGAAGTCTGAATCCATTCTGCACCGTATAAATTTGATGGCAAAGCAGTAAGCTTAACATTAGAATCTTGATACTGGAGGTCACCAATATCCATCCATGTTAAAGCTTTAATTAAGTTACTTTCTATTAAGGAATTACTTTCTACAGCAGGTTTGAGCTGTTTATTTAAACTGGCAATCGCAATAGCAGATATTACTGCTTGTCCAGCCTTAACTTCTGGGAATGAAATAGTTAACAAACCGCCTTTAACTGTTGTTTTAATAGTCTTCTGTAACAATGCATCATGACCAACTTGTTTCCATATATCAATATCATTTAAGACAATTTTATCATTAAAAGCAATATCGAATAAGCGCATACCAGTAGCATCCATCCCACCGCCGGTTCCCAGCCAAGGTTCAACAAAGTAAAGTTCAACCAAATACTCGCCATCTTTTAACGGAAAATGATATTTTAATTTATCGCGACCATACCTAAAACTTTGAAAAAGAGGCCAGTCGGCAGTGCCTTTAATCGGGTCGAAAGTTCGGCGCTGACTGGCAAAAAAAGAAGGCACACCAGGGAAATTTTCGGTCCATGAAGTAGAGCCGAAGCGATCCTTTCCAGAAAGTTGTCGATCGGCGGACCATCTGTAACCATCCTTATCGATATAATCTGAACCCCCACAATTTAGCCTATAGAGGTAATGGTAATCTTTTTGAGGAGCTATACTTACAGTTTGATGGTATAAATCGTTAAAATGAGGCGCTTCGGACAGGTTGTGCAATATAATTTCATCCTTCGCTACTTGTTTCCCATTTACATAGCCTACAGCATATAGTACATTGTACTGAACATTGGGTTTATTCCATTGGAAGTGAGTTCCTATTCCATTCCGCTTCATTTTACCCAGCGATTGATGATTTACATCATTAAAAAGCTCTATCTCATCGCAATTTGAATATACGACGATACTATCTTTAACTCCAGGTTTATTCCACCGTGCCGGCCAAGTATGTGACACAATATACACCATGGGCTCTGTTTGCTTGGGAGCAAAATTTGCCCTAAACATGTAAAATACATCGGTAGGTTCTTCCCAGGGGGTGAACATTCCTTTATAATTTACCGGACCAATCCGATCCAAATCCCGAAGCCCCTCTCCGCCTTGCACCCTACCGGGATTATCATGCGAGCTATATAACCAAAAGTAGTGTCCGGCAACCTTATCTTTAACCGATTCGG
>DATJDT010000100.1:0-5301 GCA_035497275.1 Pedobacter sp. | reverse complement strand
CTTGGTTAAAAGATATCCAGCAAATTGTTTTGCAATGGCTGGTCTACACCCCTGTGATGTGAAAGATGATTATCAACAACAATTGTCGGATATTTATACGAGCATAGCGGGTCGTGAAATTTATGCCATAGGTGAAATTGGCATTGATTTATACTGGGATAAAACCACCTTACAAATTCAGCAGGATGCTTTTATCCAGCAAATAAAGTGGGCTAAAAATTTGGGCCTACCCATTGTAATCCACTGCCGTGAAGCTTTCGATGAAGTTTTTGAAGTTTTGGAATCTGAAAGTGACGAAAAATTAAGAGGTATTTTTCATTGTTTTACAGGAGATTTGGAACAAGCGAAAAAAGCAATTGCGTTGAATTTTTATTTAGGAATAGGTGGGGTTGTAACCTATAAAAAAGCGGGGCTAGATTTAGTTTTGGAAGATATTCCAATAGCCCATATTGTATTAGAAACAGATTCGCCATATTTGGCTCCAGTTCCGTTTCGGGGCAAACCAAATGAAAGCAGTTACTTAATCCATATTGCACAAAAAGTAGCAGACATTTATCAAATAAGCTTGGAAGAAATCGCAAATATAACTACCGAAAATTCGAAAAAGGTATTTGGAGTTTAGTATCGTTAAAACCATTTATCCTTTGCATCTTTGTGTTCATAGACATGACAAAAATTCTAATCATATATACTGGTGGTACCATTGGAATGGTAAATGACGCCAAAACCGGAACGCTCATCCCATTTGATTTTGCACAGATCAAGGAAAATGTTCCTGAATTGGCACGTTTGGATTATGAGTTATCTGTTCATTCTTTTGATCCGATTTTAGATTCTTCTAATATGAATCCAGAAGTTTGGGCGCAGTTAGCTAACCTAATTCAGGCTAAATATGATGATTTTGATGGGTTTGTGATTTTACATGGATCTGATACAATGTCTTTTACTGCGTCAGCGCTAAGCTTTATGTTGCAGAATTTAGGTAAAGCAGTAGTTTTAACGGGCTCTCAATTGCCTATTG
Source organism: Pedobacter sp. (assembly GCA_035497275.1). Lineage (GTDB taxonomy): Bacteria > Bacteroidota > Bacteroidia > Sphingobacteriales > Sphingobacteriaceae > Pedobacter. The sequence goes on along the minus strand of DATJDT010000100.1, from coordinate 4,280 downwards.
GTGAGATTCGAACAGATGCAAAAGAGAATTTAATTACTGCTTTAGAAATTGCTGCGACAAAAAATGGTAATAAAGCCATGGTTCCTGAAGTCTGCATTTATTTCGACTATCAATTGTTTAGAGGAAACAGATCAATAAAATATAACTCAGAAAAGTTTGAAGCATTCCAATCCCCTAATTATTCGATCTTAGCCGAAGCTGGAGTGAACTTATCATTCTACCACAATTATATATTGCCCTACCCAGCGCAAAACTTTAAGATACACACCGAGTTAAATGCAAATATTGGCGTGTTAAAAATGTATCCTGGTATCACCGAATTAGCCGTTAAGGCAATTACCGAATCTGCTGTAGATGCTATTGTTCTAGAGGCTTTTGGTTCGGGAAATACTACTACTGCACAATGGTTTATTAGTTGCTTAGAAAATGCCATTGCACAAGATAAAATTATTATAGACATCTCCCAGTGTAAGGGTGGATCAGTGCAATTAGGTGTATACGAAACCAGTAGAAAGCTACAGGAAATGGGTGTTTTGAGCGGTTATGATATGACTTTTGAAGCCACGGTAACAAAGCTAATGTTTTTAATGGGACAACAACTGCCTATTGCTGAAGTTAAGCGATTGATGGAAGTATCGATAGCTGGAGAACTGACTAATTAAAGTAACCCGAGGTTTGCGAAATTAGCTGTGAGACTTTAGTTGTCGATAAGAAAAACACATTATTATGATGAAGGTCATAATACTTTTAGTAGATTAAGTCTTATTTTTGTAACGTTTAGATTTTGGTAGACGCTTGGTCTCATATCTCATACAATACTTAAATCTCACATCTCAAAAAAATGAAAATAGAACAAATATATACCGGATGTTTAGCTGAGGCAGCTTATTATATTGAAAGTGATGGTGAAGCGGCAATAATTGACCCACTTCGTGAGGTAAGCCCTTATCTGAAAAAAGCGGAACAAAACGGAGCGACTATTAAATATATTTTCGAAACACATTTTCATGCTGATTTCGTATCAGGGCATGTTGATTTAGCGGAGAAATCTGGAGCAACCATTGTTTATGGGCCAACTGCTAAAACGGATTTCAAATCTCATATTGCAAAAGATGGAGAGCAATTTAAAATCGGGCGACTTACTGTTACAGCACTACACACGCCGGGTCATACGCTTGAATCAACTACCTATTTATTAAATGATGAAAATGGGAAAGAGTATTGCATTTTTACGGGAGACACACTATTTATAGGTGATGTTGGCAGACCAGATTTAGCTCAGAAAGGCGAATTAACAATGAATGACCTCGCTGGGATGCTTTATGATTCGTTGACTAATAAGATAAAACCTTTGGCAGATAAGGTAATAGTTTATCCAGCTCACGGTGCGGGATCTGCTTGTGGTAAAAGCATGAGTAAAGAAACATTTGATACTTTAGGTCATCAGAAGGAAGTTAATTATGCTTTAAGGGCTAGCTCTAAGGAACAATTTATTAAAGAAGTAACTGACGGAATTCTCCCTCCGCCACAATATTTTGCCCAAAATGTAGCAATGAATAAAGGCGGTTATGAAAGTATAGATGATGTATATAAAAAAGGTTTGGTAGCATTATCGCCTGCTGAACTCGAGAACTTGGCTAACTTAACCGGCGCATTGATCCTAGATACTAGAGATCCCCAAATTTTTGCAAAAGGATTTATCCCTAATTCAATCAATGTTGGTTTAAACGGTCAATTTGCCCCATGGGTTGGTGCATTAATTACAGATTTAAAGCAAGAAATTTTGCTGGTTACCGATGAAGGCAAGGAACAAGAAACTATTACACGTTTAGCAAGAGTGGGTTATGATAATACAATCGGTTATCTCAAAGGTGGCTTTAATGCTTGGGAAGTATCAGGTAAAGAGGTCGATAACGTGCATTCTATCTCTGCAGACGACTTTGAAGTGGCAATTTTAGCTGGTAAAAACATAAATGCCCTTGATGTTCGCAAACCAGGTGAATATGAAGCTGAACATCTAGAAGTTACGTTAACGCGTCCACTGGATTATATTAACGAATGGACTAGTTCATTGGATCCACAAGAAACTTATTATATCCATTGTGCAGGAGGATATCGTTCTATGATAGCAGCTTCCATTTTAAAAGCACGTGGTATCGAAAATGTAATTGACATCGCTGGTGGCTACGGGGCTATTAAAGAAACGAACCTTAAAAGAACCGATTTTGCTTGTCCGAGCAAGGCCATGAAAGCATAATGAATTAAGGTATTCGTGTGTTTTTCTCTTTATTTTTTAATTGGGTAACTACCTTGTCAATGTTTTTCTTAAGCGTTTCTTCTGTTTTAACATAGAACAGATATTTCAAAATGTCTTTTATCCTGGTTGGTGTTAATTGATTGAAATCATCTGTCAACTGATGATATTCAAGTGTATCAGCCAGTAACTTAGGCATGGGATATATTTTATCAACATGGGTATGATTTTGTTCAATTTCAAAGCTAGCGATTTCTCCAACTGCCGTTTTGCCGCCTTTCATCATGATGAAGTTAACAAAAAGCCGATAGGGTGCATTTTTTACAGGTACTAATGTCTGGATAAAATCAAAATGGTTGATTTGACCCTTTATTCTGATATATCCCTTTTCAGGTAGCATCTTTTCTGAGATTTCCCTTGGAACATCGACTGCCCAATTAATGCCTATTGTATAGATTTTTGCTTTAAAAGTATGCTTCATCAAATCATTATCCTAATACATGATAGGCAAGTACATTTTGAACTTCATATACGTTTACCGACTTATTGAATTTTTTCTTGATGCTTGGGAGCGTTTCACTTGAAACCCAAATTTTTAGCTCAGCTTCTAAATCGAATGTGCCTGCTGTTTCTACACTGAATTTGGAAATGCTTTTGTAAGAAACGGACAAGTATTCAGTTTTGTTGCCTGTAATGCCTTGTATATCAATAACTATTAGTCGTTTGTTGGTGAAGATAAAGGTATCCCTAAGTAATTTGAAACCTAATTCTATTTCTTCTCCTTGTATCAGCAACAATCCGAAATTCTTTTTTAACTCTTCTGGAGCCACTGCTCCCGCATTTCCCATTAATGCCGAAAATAATCCCATATTTTTTTGCTTTTTATTTTACTTCAATCTTTCCTCTATAAAACGATCCATTGCTTTTTCTACACCTTTGATATCTTTTGAGGTAATGGATGAACCAATTACATGGTTGCCTGTTTTTGGTAAGGCAACTTTTTGTTTATCCTCGGCTGGAGTACCTAATTCCTCAAACATTTTTAACATGGCATCTACTCGTACAACTGGGTCTTGCTCAGTTTCATTCTTGTAATAATAGAGCATGAGTACAGGCTGTTTAACTTTATTAAAAAGTTCGGTATTCATACTGCTTTCCAATAATTCCTCTAATTGTACCACAGACTCTAGTCTATAATTTGTATACCAAAACTTCTTATAAAGTGGGCTTTTCCCTTCAACCTTTCTTTCATCACCTCCAGTTACCTGTCTGGCAATTTGCAATCCCCATGGATTATTTAAAAGCCAGGCCTTACTATCGTTAATTGCAATATTAGGCGACATAAGTACTAGACTATTAATTTCAGGGTACGCAGCTGCCAATTGTAAGGCTAAAGTTCCGCCCGTTGAAGTACCAACTAAAATTACTTTCTTCCCTAATTTCTTCCCGATCGCATAAGCTTGCTTTCCACTTTCCCACAGACGTTCTGCTGTAAAGTATTCCATAGGCGCAATAGTATCTAAGCCATGGTCGGCCAACCGAGCTAGATACATGTTTGCTTTTAGTGATTTTGCGAGGTAAGTATAAGCAGGGTCTCCTTCTGCTTTGGAGGCTGAAAATCCATGCAGGTAAACTATCGCATAGTCCGTTTGCTCTTGTTTTGAAGGGTCGGCCCAGACAATTTCTGCTTCATTTCCAGGCTTCACACTATGTTTAGCTTCCTGTGTTGCAACATATTTAGGTAAGTCCCTAAGTTCTGGAACTTTAGGGAGTTTAGTTGCATACACAGGTTTTGGCGGTTTAGGGCCGATAAAGTAAAGCGTTAACAGAACGATGATCAGTGCTAAAAAGGAACTTAGAAATATTTTCATTCGCAGAAAGTTGTTTTTTTAACGGTAATGAAGTGATCATGGTTTTAGTAGTTTGAAAATCATGACGATTTCACATTAATAATTTGATTAAAAATACGCTTTTAATAAGTAAGTTTGCAAACACATTTTTTAGCTGAATGCCTGGAATAAATCAG
>DATJDT010000099.1:0-7291 GCA_035497275.1 Pedobacter sp. | reverse complement strand
TCTTTTTCAACCATTTCCTGTACCAAATTTTCTCCAAATGCCCTTTGTCCGGCATTGTATGCTTCTAATACGGCATCTGCCGGATGATTTTTCGAAACTGCTATCAGTTTAACCCCAACTCCATCTAATTCACTTTTATATTTTAATAAGTTATCTGCTATGCTCATTTATCAGTATTTTTGGTAAAAATAACAACCTTAGCTTAAATTGGCTAAGAAATTAAAAAGGTTTTAATAATAATGAAGAAATTTTTTGCCATTTGTATAATTTGTAGTCTATGTTATGCCTGCAAACCAGGGGTTCCTGATGATGTTATACAGCCAGATAAAATGGAAAAGGTCTTATTAGCTATTCATATAGTTGATGGTTACATTGGCGTTCAGCCAAAGCCTGATACAGCGAAAATAATTGCATCAAGTTATTATAAAGGTATTTATAAAAAATTCAGTATCGACTCAGCAACTTATATCAAAAGCCTTGATTACTATTATAATCATCCTGATTTATTAACTAAAATGTATGAAAAGGTAATGAAGGCGTTAGAAGAGGAACGAACCAGGAATGATAAACGTATTGACAATGAGGCTAAGGAAGAACAAATGAAATATGCAGCAAAGCATACACAGGCTTTAGCAGTTTTAAAAGATGGGGGAAGACCTAAATTCAATTTTGATCAGAATCCATTTACTATGTTTTTTAGTAGCTATTAATTTATCTCATGTTATATCCCGAAAACTGCCAAGACCGCTTAGGCTTTAACGAAGTAAAACAGCTTGTACATCAGCACTGCTTAAGTACAATGGGCCAGGCATTGGTTCATAAAATGCAGGTAATGACCAAACATGAACAAATTAATAAGTTCTTGCGTCAAACCTATGAATTTAAAAGCATATTAGTTAACCAGGAACCTTTACAAATCAGCACTTTTTTTGATATTAAAGTATTAGCAGAAAAAATTAGAGTTGAAGGGACCTATTTAGTTGAAGAAGAATTGTTTCAAATTTATTCTTCCTTGCAGACGGTTTTTTCGGTTATTCGATTTTTTGATGAAAGAAAAGATATTTATCCAAGCTTGGAAGCACTTTTTGAGCATTTACAGATTGAAAAAAATATCCTTAAAAATATTGAAACAGTAATTGATGCAAAAGGTAAAATGAAACCCAATGCATCAGCTGAACTGCAAGAAATTACGTCGGCCATAGCCAAAGGCGAGCAAGAAGTTCGCAAAAAAATGGATACCATCTATAAAATGGCGGTAGGAAAAAATTGGGTTGCCGATGGAAGCTTAACTATTCGCGATGGAAGAATGTGTATTCCCATTCTTGCAGAAAATAAAAGGAAACTGAAGGGGTTTATTCACGATGAATCGGCAAGTGGACAAACTGTATATCTTGAGCCTGAAGAAGTATTTACCCTAAATAATAAATTAAGAGATCTTGAATTTGATAGACGAAGAGAAATTATTAAGATTTTAATTGCATTAACTACAACGTTAAGACCTTATACCCCTCTTCTGTTATCTTATCACGGCTTTCTTACTAAACTTGATTTTGTAAGGGCTAAAGCACTTTTTGCAATAGACATTGATGCGAATATGCCGATTTTAATTAAGGAGCCCAAAACAAAATTAATCAATGCCAAGCATCCATTGCTTTTATTATCATTTGTTACGGAGCGGAAAACGGTAGTTCCATTGAATATTCATATCAACGAACATTTGAGGATAGTTTTGGTTTCTGGGCCAAATGCAGGAGGTAAATCGGTTTGTATGAAAACGGTTGGGCTGTTGCAGATGATGCTTCAGGCAGGTTTATTAGTGCCTGTAGATGAAAGTAGTGAAATGGGTATTTTTGATCAGATATTTGCCGATATCGGTGATGATCAATCTATCGAATCGGATTTAAGTACTTATAGTGCGCATTTAACAAAGATGCGCTATTTCGTAGCCCACGCCTCACCGAAAACATTAGTGCTGATTGATGAATTTGGAACAGGTACGGATCCTCAATTTGGAGGACCCATGGCCGAAGCAGTACTCGAAGTTCTGAATAATAAGAAAGTAAGAGGTGTTATTACTACGCACTATTCCAACTTAAAATTATTTGCAGGTAATACCAATGGATTAGAAAATGCGTCCATGTTATTTGACAATAGCAAAATGAAGCCCTTATATATTCTCGATTTGGGAAAACCAGGCAGTTCTTATGCCTTTGAAATTGCACAGAATATTGGTTTGCAACCAGAGGTTATAAATTTAGCAAGGATAAAAACTGGTGATAACCAAAATAGTGTAGATAGCCTGTTGGTGAATTTGGAGCGAGAAAAAAGACAGATACATGAAACAAAGATTACGCTAGCCAATCAGCAAAATAAGGTGAAAAATTTAGTAGCTGAAAATGAAAAACTGAAACTTTATTTAGAGGAGAACCGTAAAACGCTGCTTAAAGAAGCGAAATTGGAGGCGCAAACCATTATTCGCGAAGCAAATAAATTGGTTGAGAATACCATAGCCGAAATCAAGGAAAAGCAAGCAGATAAAGTTGCTACCAAACAACTTCGACAAAACCTTCAAAAAAGTATTGTTAAGAACGAAGTTAAAGAAGAACGTAAACCTGTTGTTAAAATTGATGAATCGACAATAGAAGTGGGCGACTGGGTGCAGTTGGTCAATACCGAAACAAGTGGGCAGGTTTTAGAAATTAACAGAGATAACCTTGTGCTTGCCCTTGGTGATCTGCGTTCGGTAGTGAAGAGAAATAGAGTGCAGAAAATCAGCAATAAGCAGGCAAAAAGAGCTGTTCAAAGTAACTCTTTTTCTGGTAGAATCTCTGAAGCGATTAGCACATTTAGGCCGGAACTTGATTTGAGAGGTATGCGTGGTGAGAATGCATTGCAAGAGGTAGAAAACTATTTGGATAAGGCAATTATGCTCGGCTTTCCTTCAATCAAACTCATACATGGCAAGGGAGATGGGATTTTAAGGAAGCTAATACGCGAGTATCTTAAAAAATACAAAGAGGTTAGCCGAATTGAAGATGAACATGCCGACCGGGGTGGGGATGGGATAACTTATGTGTACTTAGGTTAAAACTATAATCGTTACCTACTTGTTGTCTTAAAAAAATAAGACGATGAAAACTGTTTTAATATGTTGGCTTGTACTGTTATCCTGCTCAACATGCAAAAAGAATAACAAAGTTGATGATATTCTTATTTTACCAGATGTTGCCTTAAAATCAAAAATTATTGCCTCAGGCTTAGTAAACCCTTGGGAAGTTGTGTACGGCCCGGATAATTTGATTTGGTTTACAGAAAGAGGGGGTAAAATAAGTCAGGCGAATCCTGAAACCGGTCAAGTAACAACATTATTAACGATCAATGAGGTTCGAGCTAATGGTGAAGGGGGGTTATTGGGCTTGGTACTCCATCCAAATTTTACCTCAAATCCACTTGTATATGTTGCTTATGATTATGGTGCTGATTATAAAGCAAAAATTGTTCGATATACTTATAGCAATAACGCATTACTAAATCCTCATATTTTGCTTGATCAAATTCCGGCGGCATCGATTCACAATGGTTGTAGGTTATTAATCAATGAAAATAAATTATTTATAACCACCGGAGACGCGGCGGATACATCGACGCCCCAAAATACAAATTCTCTATCTGGCAAAATATTGAGGTTAAATTTAGATGGCACTATTCCAGCTGATAACCCATTTCCTAATAATCCAGTTTGGAGCTATGGACACAGAAATGCACAAGGTTTGGTAATGGCAGGAGAAAAGATGTTTGTCTCAGAGCATGGACCGAGCTCGGATGATGAAATTAATTTGATAGAAAAAGGCAGGAATTATGGGTGGCCAAATGTTGAAGGATTTTGCAATGGAAATGATGAAGCAGCTTTTTGTAAAATTAACAAGGTTGCCGAACCTTTAATTAATTGGACACCAACTATTGCACCAAGTGGTATGGCTTTTTATGACTCCGATTATATTCCGCAATTTAAAAATTCGCTTTTGCTTGCGATTTTAAAGGGATCGAAATTAATACAGCTTAAGCTTGATGATGCTAGAACTAAGATTGTTGGAACCAAAGACTTTTATGTGAACGAGTATGGAAGACTCCGAGCCATCTGTCAATCGCCAACTGGTAAAATTTACTTTTGTACTAGTAATGGAAGCAATGATAAGATTATAGAGATTAGTAAATAGTGGTTCACGCTATCCAAAAGACGATATTATTGTTTTTATGTTCCTTGCTTAGTGTATTTTTTACATCTATTGTTAACGTAATTTCATTTGGATAGCGTCTATTATCTTGCTAATTTAGCCCCAAAACAGGATATATGATTAATAAAGTAGTAGCTGGGGCAGATGAAGCGATAAAGGATATTGAAGATGGTCATACTTTAATGCTGGGCGGATTTGGATTATGTGGGATTCCAGAAAATTGCATTGCAGCTTTAGTTAAAAAAGGAGTTAGCCAGTTAACTTGTATCGCAAATAACGCGGGTGTGGATGATTTCGGTATCGGCTTAATGCTGCAAACCCGTCAGGTAAAAAAAATGATCTCTTCTTATGTTGGTGAAAATGCGGAGTTTGAACGCCAATTATTAAGTGGTGAGCTTGAGGTTGAATTAATTCCTCAAGGGACCTTAGCTACTAGATGTTTGGCAGCGGGATATGGTATGCCGGCTATTTTTACACCAGCCGGTGTTGGTACAGAAGTGGCGGAAGGAAAAGAGGTGAGAAACTTTAATGGCAAAGATTATCTAATGGAATATGCATTTGATGCAGATTTTGCTTTAGTTAAAGCATGGAAGGGTGATACAGCAGGAAATCTGATTTTTCGATCTACGAGCCGAAACTTTAATCCAGTAATGGCTATGGCAGGCAAAACCACCATTGCCGAAGTGGAAGAACTCGTGGAAGCAGGAGAGCTGGATCCAGATCAAATTCATACCCCAGGTGTGTATGTTCACCGAATTTTTCAGGGAAAAGCTTATGAGAAAAGAATTGAGCAAAGAACAGTTCGGAAGAAGGATTGATAATAAGTAGCGAGTATCAATACAAGGTGATGGGATTGTATTGATAGGAAGTAAAGAGGAGCAAGGAATAAGGAACAAAGACTAAGGATAAAATGCTAGATAAAAACGGAATTGCGAAACGAATCGCAAAAGAAATAAAAGATGGTTACTATGTGAATTTAGGTATTGGTATACCCACACTAGTTGCAAATTATATCCCAAATGGTATTAATGTTGTTTTGCAGTCAGAAAATGGGTTGCTAGGTATGGGGCCATTTCCTTTTGAAGGAGAAGAAGATCCAGATTTAATCAATGCGGGAAAGCAAACTATTACCACTTTACCTGGTTCTTCCATATTTGATTCGGCGATGAGCTTTGGAATGATTAGAGCACAAAAGATCGATTTAACTATTTTAGGTGCAATGGAGGTTTCTGAAAATGGAGACATCGCCAATTGGAAAATACCTGGTAAAATGGTTAAGGGGATGGGCGGAGCAATGGATTTAGTGGCATCTGCAAAAAATATTATTGTAGCTATGCAGCATGTTAATAAGGCGGGAGAGAGCAAACTTTTACCTAGTTGTACCTTGCCACTAACAGGGGTTAAATGTATCAAAAAGATCGTAACCGAACTTGCGGTGTTAGATGTATTGCCAGAAGGTGGATTTAGGTTAATTGAACGAGCACCAGGCGTAAGTGTTGATTTTATTCGAAATGCAACTTTGGGTAAACTTTATGCTAATGATGATGTTCCTGAAATGGTGATCGATTAACAAAATTTTGTTTTCAGCTCATCTGTAATTTCTGCCGTAATTAGAATAATTTCGTCTGGGATATCCAGGTTATTAACGATGATTTTTTCGCAAGAATTGCGGTAAGGCAATAAAAATTCTTTGTAAGCTGGTACAACGTGGTGGTTCCATTTATATAGTACATCTTCTTCAGGATAGCCACGTTCCATTCCATCACGTTTAATTCTGCGTAATAAAGCCACCTGCTCATCGGCTTCAATAAAGATGCGCAGGTTTAATAGTTTTGCAATTTCCTTGAAATGTAAAATGAAAAGACCTTCTACAATGATAATTGGAGCTGGATTGATCTCTAAAATTTTTACTACAGCGAGGGGGTTATTAAAGTTATATTCTTTTTTATAAACAACCTCTCCTTTGATCAACTTCTTAATGTCAATTAGAAACTGCTCATCGTCGATGGTTGAAGGAAGGTCAAAATTATAAAGCTTATTTTCTTCCTGGGTCATTTCTCCTGCAGGAATGTAATAGTCGTCTTGGGATAACAGTGTTACTTCATCATTTTTAAAATGGTGCAAGAAACTGTTTAAAAAAAATGTTTTGCCTGACCCACTGCCACCTGCAATACCAATAATTAAAGGTTTATTGTTGTTCATTATCGAGCGCACCGTAATTTAAATTACAAAAAAATCTTTTATCTAAAGCACCAACGGCATCTGCTACCGCTTTTGTCATTACAATAATAACATCTTTTGTTGTTTCATTCTCGGTAAATTTACCAACAACCTTTGCAAAAGCCGAACGGTTTGTCATTGGGTTAGTCACTCTAATAATTGTTCCAACGGGAGCAGTACGATGCAGAACGAGCATTTTTGTTGGGTCTAAATCCGGTTCTTCAATCCAAACGGCTGTACCTTTTTCGTCAAATCTTACTAAGCCATATTTGCTTGCAGGTTGTTTTAAAGCTGGATCTTTCATTGTTTGTCCAGTAGTTGTATCCTCTACTTCTTCTGTTGCAACACCTTCTTTATTTGCTCCTTTAATAATTAATTTTTGGCCTACAGTTAGTTCGTTGCTGGTTAAATTATTAGTAGTTTTTATTTGATAAGTTGTTAAGTTATATTTTTTAGCAACAGAATAAATAGTTTCATTCGCTAGAACAGTATGCTCAAAACTACCGTCGCTTGTTGTTGACACAGTAGTATCAGTTTCTCCATTGGTGGCCGGTATTTTTAAAACTTGCCCTATGCGTAGATTAATTGAATTTAAGTTGTTCAATTTTTTAATTGCCTCTACAGTTGTTCCATATTTTTCGGCCAAGGCATTTAAGTTTTCCTTTGCTTTTATCGTATGCGAAATAACGGTGCTTGGAAGCTTTTCGGTATTTGTTTCTGCTGTGATTACTGTAGGTGTAACTACGGCGGGTGTAACGATTTCTTCTTTCTTTTCTGGTTTCTTGTAAACAGGAATAGGGCTTGTTTCAACCGGCGAAGTTTCTCCTTTTCCAGTT
>DATJDT010000098.1:0-2162 GCA_035497275.1 Pedobacter sp. | reverse complement strand
GTCATTTAGTGCCTCCGTAAACTTGTTCAATCTCGCATAACATTCAGATCTAGTCAGCAATACTTCATCCAATGCTAGCCCAGAAAACGGAACTGTTGAGCTACTGTATTTACCTTTAAACGTAATGACTCCACCACCTCTATCGTATAAAAATGCTGGCTTCCGCAAATCATTATCCGCATAACTTGCAACAATATCCGGATTAACCATTGTAGTAGCTGAATTTACGAATGATGGCGACAACATTCCCGTGTTAAAAAGTACCTCGGCATTAAGGTTTTGAGGAAAAATTTTAGGAAATGGGATAGTTGAGGTCTTTATATTTAGTGTGAGCGTATTATAATCCAAAATATTTCCTGATAAATTAAGGCACTCGGTTGCTTTTCCAAGTGCAAGGTCAAAATCAGCTGTACACAGGTAAACCCGAGCTAAAAGAGCAAGTCCTGCGGCTTTACCTGGTCTGTCAATGTTTTTGGCATGTATTGGTAATAGCGGAATTGCAGTAATAAGATCTTTAATAATCTGGTTATAGCTCCTTTGTAAATTTCCTCTGTCATACTTTTGGGTAACGTCAGAACTGAGCAAAAGTGGTATACCCATTTGTTGACTTGCAGTCGTTTTTTGATAGGCAACAGTATAATTTTGTATTAATTGAAAAAAAGCCAAAGATCTATAAAATAGCGCTTCACCTTTTAGGGTTTGATAAAGCGGGTTTTCTTTCTCTTTATTTTCCGCCAATCCATCCAAAACAATATTAGCATAAAATACTTGACTATAAGGAATTCTCCAATCGCCTTGTAGTTCTCCCTCATATATTTTTTCATTCCAAGTATAGGTGTTTTTGATAGTATTTGATGCATTTTGAAAGGCAGCATCGGTTACAAATAGATCATCTGAGCCAATTGCAGGTAAATAGGGGCATTTGTTCATTTGGTCATTATTATCAAGTATCGCATCAAAGTCGCTCAAGGTTGTAGGCACTAATAATGCTTTATTTGGTTTAGCATCTAAGAACTCGTTTTTACAGGCGCTGAGTGATAGTAATAAGATACAGATCCAACTCATCGGTTTAATATATAATGTTTTCATTTCTATTAAATTTAAAGGTTCATTTTTATTCCCGCGGCAAGAGTTTTCACAGGAGTATAGGCAGATGTAGCATAATCAGGATCAAGATTAGTTTTTGTTTTTTTCCATAACACACCTAAATCTCTTGCATTTAGATAAATGGTTAATGTGTTAAATGGTTTTTTTAGTCCTTTAATTCCTTTCGTAGCATAACTCAAGGTAACGTCTTCAAAACGTATATGATCTGCTTTTTCTACCAACGCAGCAGAATTGGCATAAAAATTATCTCTATCGATAGTAGATGTCGCACTAAGTGAAGGCACATTTGTGAGGAGCTCATCGCCTGGCTTTTGCCATCTTAATCCATAATCGCCATTACCAGAGGACAAGCCATTATCTATCACCCCACTTGTAGTCGAGGTATAACGAATAGAATTTCTTCGAAAAACGTAGCCTAATCGATAGCTGATATTAGCTGAAAGCTCAAATCCAGCATAAGAAAATGTGTTTCGCAAAGCGCCAAAGTACCTAGGCCTTAAACTACCCATATATACCATATTTTCTTCATTGGCATTCAATAAAAGAGATCCGTAATCCTTACTCAATGCACCATTTAAGTAACCTTGAGGATCTCCATTTTGAGGATCAAGTCCAGCCCACGGGAACGCATAAACTGCTTGAATTGGTTTTCCAACTACGGGTACTTGATAGGAAATTGTGGGTGATTTTAATAAATACTTACTTACCTTATCATTTATAAAACTAAATAAAGCTGTAGTTTGCCAGCTAAAACTACCTTTAATATTTATTGTGTTTACCGTAAAATCTATTCCTTTGCCTGCGGTATTAGCTGTATTACCTTTAAATGAAGATATTCCAGTTGCTGGGGCATATGGCGCTTCTCCAATAAGATCAAAGCCATTTTTGTAATAATATTCAACGCTTCCACTTATCCTATTTCCAGTGGAAGCAAAATCAATTCCCCCATTAATAACTCTCACCCTTTCCCACCTCAGTGAAGGGTTGGGCGGGTTTAGGATCATCGCAAATGGCAAATTCGTACTAACGGCTGGCCCAGTATATCTTGCAGTAGT
>DATJDT010000097.1:0-5396 GCA_035497275.1 Pedobacter sp. | reverse complement strand
CAAAGAATTTAAAAGCTAATATGAGTTTTGGCGTGTTTGCTATTCAATCAGGTCAATTTGACAAAGCAGTTACTCGTTTTACAAACATCATTGAAACGATTAAAGCAACTCCTGACGCTTACTTTTATTTAGGAAGAGCTTATGAAAGCTTAGACAAAAAAACTGAAGCAATAGACGCTTATTTAAATAGCAAAAAATTAGCAGCTAACCCTACCTTTTCTAGTTTTATAGATAAGAAGGTTGCTGAATTAAAAAATTAACAGAATTAATAAAAACATTTAAAACTTAAAATTATGCCAAGCGGTAAAAAAAGAAAAAGACATAAAATGGCTACCCACAAACGTAAAAAACGTTTAAGAAAAAACAGACACAAGAAAAAATAGGCTTTCCTATCTTGTATTGACCAAAAATAAATGCTTCATAAATTTGTGCATTTATTTTTGGATTCAATGTTTTTTGGTCCATGTGTAAATAAGGTAGTATTACCTTAAAATCTGTAGCTTTTGGTAAAAGAATTAATAATCGATTCAACTCCTACGGGAGTAACCATAGCTTTAATTGAAGACAAACAACTTGTAGAACTTCATAAGGAACACGTTAACAACAATTACGCCGTAGGCGACATTTATTTAGGCCGTATTAAAAAAATTATGCCTGGGTTAAATGCTGCGTTTGTTGATGTAGGGTATGAGAAAGATGCGTTTTTGCATTATTTTGATTTAGGTCCTCAAGTTCAATCTTTAATAAAGCTTACTAAAATTAAGCGCAACGGCACAGTTAATGGAACTTTACTAGACAATCTTAAGCTAGAAGCCGACATCAATAAAGCGGGTAAAATATCCGAAGTTGTTGGTAAGAATTTAATTCTACCGGTTCAAATTGCTAAAGAACCTATTTCTACTAAAGGGCCTAGGCTAAGTGCTGATCTTTCTATTGCAGGAAGATACATTGTTCTTGTACCTTTTTCTAATGTAATCTCTATTTCTAAAAAGATTAAAAGCAATACCGAACGTAATCGTTTAAAAAAGATTATCGAAAGTATTAAGCCTAAAAACTTTGGAGTAATCATTAGAACTGTGTCGGAGGGCAAAGGCGTTGCCGAATTGCAAAAAGATTTGTTGGATTCTGTTTCAAAATGGGAAAGCTTTATGAAAAAGCTACCAGATGCGGAACCTTCAAAGAGAGTTTGGGGGGAGATGGATCGTACTTCTACCCTAATCAGAGATATTTTAAGCACCGATTTCACGAATGTGTATGTGAATGATGCGGGTGTTTTCGAAGATATTCGTTCTTATGTCCATGAAATTTCTCCCGAAATGGAGAAAATTGTCAAGCAGTACAAACATAAAGAACCGATATTCGAGCATTTTAGTGTTGAAAAACAAATTAAAAATGCTTTCGGTAAGACCGTTAACCTTGCTGGTGGTGCCTATTTAGTTGTAGAACATACAGAAGCGCTACATGTAATCGATGTAAACAGCGGAAATAGAACAGCTAGCAAAGAAAATCAAGAAGAAAATGCGCTTCAGGTAAATAAGGAAGCTGCAAAAGAAATTGCGCGCCAACTCAGACTAAGAGATATGGGCGGCATTGTAGTAATCGATTTTATCGATATGCATAAGGCTACAAACCGTAAAATTCTTTTTGATTATTTACGTGAGTTAATGCTTTTAGACCGTGCTAAGCACACTATTTTGCCTCCAAGTAAATTCGGATTAGTCCAAATTACACGTCAGCGTGTAAGACCTGAAATGAATATTGTTACAGTAGAGAAATGCCCTACTTGTGATGGAACTGGCGAAATTAAAGCGAGTATTGTTTTAATGGATGATATTGAAAGTAATCTCACTTATATATTAAGAGAGCAAAATGAAAAAAATATCACCTTAGCAGTTCATCCATATATTGCTGCATTCATTAAAAAAGGATTGATTTCTTTGCAATGGAAGTGGGTCTTCAAGTTCGGACAAAGAATTAAAGTGAAGGCAGTACCTTCTTATAATCTTACTGAATTTCATTTCTTTTCTTCAAAAGACGAAGAAATTAAGCTTTAAGCGTAAGAAGCGAAGAGTCATTGAAAAACTTATAGAAACGCCTCGAGTAAATCTCGGGGCTTTTTTTTGTTCAAAAGTTTATGGAGTAGTAAAATGAATAAAAAGTAAATTTGTGTGAGGAGTGAATTTTCGAACTAAAAATTAAAAAGTGGCTAAAACAAAATCAGCATATTTCTGTCAGAGTTGTGGTTATGAATCAGCAAAATGGCTTGGCAAATGCCCATCATGCAACAACTGGAATACCTTTGTGGAAGAAGTAATTGAAAAAGGGACGACCAATGTTCCAACATGGAAAACCAGCACTGGAAGTCAGCGATTAAGCAAGCCTAATAAAGTTGAAGAGATTCAAAGTGCCACTGAAGAAAGAACAGCTACTGGCGACGCAGAACTAGATCGGGTATTGGGCGGAGGATTAGTGGCTGGTTCTGTGGTTTTAATTGGAGGCGAGCCAGGTATTGGAAAATCTACCTTGATGCTCCAACTTGCTTTAAATGTTCCAGGCAGAAAAATCCTGTACATTTCGGGAGAAGAAAGTGAGCAGCAGATTAAAATGCGAGCAGAAAGAATTACCAGTCAGCCAAAAGCGAACTGCTATATTTTAACAGAAACTTCCACTCAAAATATATTTAAGCAAATTGAAGAATTGGCGCCTGAAATTGTCATTGTTGATTCGATACAAACACTTCATTCCGCACATATTGATTCAACTCCCGGAAGTGTTTCACAGGTGAGGGAATGTACAGCCGAATTACTAAGGTTTGCTAAAGAAACGGCTACTCCTGTTTTCTTGATTGGCCATATCACTAAAGATGGAACTATTGCTGGGCCTAAAATCTTAGAGCACATGGTTGACACGGTTTTACAATTTGAAGGGGATCGTCATCATATATATCGAATCTTAAGGTCAATTAAAAATCGCTTTGGTGCTGCAGCAGAGTTGGGAATCTATGCCATGCAAAGCAGCGGACTAAGGGAGGTTTCCAATCCTTCGGAAATTTTACTTTCCCAACGGGATGAAGAATTAAGCGGCATTGCCATTTCTGCTACTTTAGAGGGCGCCAGGCCCATGCTCATAGAAACCCAGGCTTTGGTTAGTACCGCTGCCTATGGAACGCCTCAGCGCTCTGCAACAGGCTTTGACACCAAAAGAATGAATATGTTGTTAGCGGTGCTCGAAAAGAGATGTGGATTTAGGTTGAGTGCGAAGGATGTGTTCCTAAATATTGCAGGAGGAATAAAAGTAGAAGATCCTGCAATTGATTTGGCAATTATGGCAGCAATTATTTCCTCTCATGAAGATATTTTTATTTCCTCTAAAATTTGTTTTGCGGCCGAAGTTGGCTTGTCTGGGGAAATCAGGGCTGTTAATAGAATTGAGCAAAGGATATCTGAAGCTGAAAAATTAGGTTTTGAGCAGATATTTATTTCAAATTACAACCTAAAAGGATTAGTGATCGATAAGTTCAAGATAAAAATTATCACTGTAAGCAAAATTGAAGAGGTTTTTTCATTACTTTTTGGTTAATTATTCCTTCTTTCTACTTAACTAAGAACAAAGTAAGGCGGTATTTACCCAAAGCAAGAGCTATTAAGGTTTATTTTCCCCGATTGTTTAATGGCATTCCCTAATTGAAATTAAAAAAATATATTTTAACACATTGATTGTTAAACAATTAATAGCTTACATACAAGTCACCTATTGCTTGGGCATCTTTTTGCAATAAGCTTTAATGTTAGGCAAGTTTGTCTAAGCGTTAAATTTAGAGGGATGATTAGCCCCATTATCGGATGGTAATGGGGTTTTTTTAGTTTTATTTTACAATATTCCTTATTTAAAGGGATTTTGAATATTTTTGTTATCAACTGAATTAATACTTATAACATTTTTAAATATTATCATGATGAATAGAATTATTTTAGGCATCGTTTTTTGCCTGGTAACGGTAACTGCATATGCCCAAGATGCCAATACTTTTGATGGCAAATCATTCGGTGAAGGCGTTAAAAAGGGAGATGTGATTACCACGGCAGAAATTGGCGCTAAGCTAGGCGATAAGACAAAGGCTGATATGAAAGTTACTGGAGTAGTAACGTTAGTTTGCCAGAAAAAAGGATGTTTCATGAACCTGGCAATGCCAAATGGGGAAACAATGTTTGTAAACTTCAAGGACTATGCATTTTTTATGCCTAAGGACATTGCTGGTAAAAAAGTTGTGATTGATGGTTTTGCCGAAAGGAAAGAAACCTCTGTTGAAGATTTAAAGCATTTTGCTGAAGATGCAAAAAAATCGGAAGCTGAAATTGCTAAAATTACAAAACCTAAAAAAGAAATTGTGTTTGAAGCAAAAGGAGTTGTAATTTTGAACTAATTAGAAAGGTTCTCCTTTTTAATATTGATTGATTGAACCCTGCTCTCTCCGGAGCAGGGTTTCTTTTTTTAAAAAATCTGTAACAGAAAACCTTTGCGTTAATCTATATCATCATAAAATTTATATATTTATCATAGACTTAAATTAACCAACCATGATCATTGTAGCTATTATTGCAATCGCCGTACTTATATTCGGTATCGGAATTTATAATTCATTAATTGGCAAGAAAAACCAAGTAGCCAATGCATTCTCAGCAATTGATGTAATGCTTAAAAAACGATTTGATCTTCTACCTAACTTAGTAGAAACTGTAAAACAATACATGCAATATGAGGGTGATACCTTAACTAAAATTACGGAGTTAAGGGGCAAAGCAATGGGAAATGATGTAAGTGAAGGCGACAAATTAGCATTAGATGCGCAAATAGGAACAGCGGTAAAAGGACTAATGGTAAGTGTAGAGAATTACCCTGATTTGAAAGCAAATCAAAACTTCTTGAACTTGCAAAGCACTTGGACAGAAAGCGAAGAGCAAATTGCCGCAGCACGAAGAAACTATAATTCATCTGTTACTTCCTATAACAATGCCGTAATGATGTTCCCTGGAAATATGTTTGCGGGCATGTTGGGTTATCAAACCATCCAAGTTTTAGAAACTGCCGAGGCAGAGCGTGAAAATATCAGCGCTAAAGATCTCTTCAATAACTAATGGAAGATTTTAAGCTTAGTCCGGCAATAGAAAGTGTAATTGCCGAGCTAGAAATCCAGCGTAAAAAAATAGCTTCCAACAAATTTCAAGGCTGGGGGGCTATTTTATTGGGGCTTGTCATAGTTTTTATTGTACTCTCGATCGGGCAAGCCATAGTTGCCTTGGTTATTGGTGCAGCGTTGATTATCCCTGGTATTGTAATTCTCTATCGCATTAGTGATGATATAGCCCAATATAAATATCGTTTTAAACAAGAGGTAA